>CAZLGZ010000133.1:0-7272 GCA_964558965.1 uncultured Flavobacteriaceae bacterium | reverse complement strand
ATCGCTATCGGCTTTAGGTATTCGTATCATCGCTCCGATCCCCGGAAAAGGAACCATCGGTATCGAAGTACCCAACACCAAGCCTTCGGTGGTGTCTATGCGATCGGTCATCGCCTCTACAAAATTCCAAAAGTCCAAGATGGAATTGCCCATTGCCTTTGGAAAGACCATCAGCAACGAAACCTTTGTGGTCGACCTGGCCAAGATGCCTCACATGCTCATGGCGGGTGCCACCGGACAGGGTAAGTCCGTTGGACTAAATGCCGTAATTAGTTCCTTGCTTTACAAGAAGCACCCGGCCGAAGTCAAATTTGTCCTGGTGGATCCGAAGAAGGTGGAATTGACCCTATACAACAAAATTGAGCGCCATTTCCTGGCGAAACTTCCGGATTCAGAGGAAGCCATCATTACCGATACCACCAAGGTTATTCATACCCTGAATTCACTTTGTATCGAGATGGACAGCCGCTATGAACTCCTAAAGGGAGCCATGGTAAGGAACATTAAAGAATACAATCAGAAGTTCAAGGCAAGACGCCTCAATCCGGAAGAAGGACACCGCTATTTACCATATATCGTTTTGGTCATTGACGAGTTTGCTGACTTGATCATGACGGCCGGTAAAGAAGTAGAAACCCCCATTGCCCGATTAGCGCAGTTGGCCCGAGCCATCGGGATTCACCTGATCATTGCGACTCAGCGTCCGTCGGTCAATGTCATTACCGGGATCATTAAAGCAAACTTCCCAGCTCGACTCGCCTTCCGTGTAACTTCCAAAATCGATTCCAGAACAATTTTGGATGGCCCCGGGGCCGATCAATTAATCGGTCGAGGAGATATGCTCTACACCCAAGGTAACGACGTGACACGCCTGCAATGTGCCTTTGTCGACACCCCGGAAGTCGAACAGATTACAGAATTTATCGGAAGCCAGCGCGCCTACCCGGAAGCCCACCTATTACCGGAATATGTAGACGAGAATTCTGGCACGAGTATTGATAATATCGTTTCGGAGCGTGACAGCAAGTTCAGAGACGCGGCCGAGGTGGTGGTAACCGCACAACAAGGCTCTGCTTCTCTGATTCAGCGAAAACTGAAGTTGGGCTATAATCGAGCCGGACGCATTATCGATCAGCTGGAAGCCGCGGGTATTGTCGGGCCGTTTGAAGGCAGCAAGGCCCGTCAGGTTCTGGTGCCAGATATGTATTCACTGGAGCAATTGCTGGAAAACGAAACCACTTAATTTCAACGAAAAACGACATGTTCAAAAAACAACTACTCCTTCTCGGAGCCTTTTTCTTAAGCCTAACCGCCTTTGGTCAGAATGCTGACAAGGCCAAGGCCTTGCTGGATGAAGTGTACAAGAAAGTAAACAGCTACGACAACATCCAGGTCGACTTCAAATACGCCTTGGACAACAGCGAAACCAAAACACATCAAGAAACCCGTGGAGATGTAACCATGTCGGGCGATAAATACCTCTTCAACCTTTTTGGCGCTCAGCAGTTGTATGACGGAAAAAAAGTCTACACCATCATTCCAGAGAATGAAGAAGTGACCATTGAGGACTACACAGAAGATGAAAATACGGTCACTCCGTCAAAAATGCTGACCTTTTACAAATCAGGGCACCGTTATTCTTGGGATATCGAACAGAAGACCAATGGGCGCATGATTCAATACGTCAAGTTGATTCCGATCGACAGCAAGAGTGAGATTAAATCGATCTTGTTGGGTATTGATGTGCAAACCAAGAACATCTACAAACTCATCGAGACCGGAAAGAACGGTACAAAGACCACGATAACTGTGAATTCTTTGAAAACGAACCAACCGCTCTCAAAAAGCTTATTTACCTTTGACGAAGCCAAGTACGAAAACGAAGGCTACTATATCGTCAGAAACTAGAGAGTGAAGCTTTTAGACCGGTACATCTTAACGCGATTCCTGTTCAATTTTTTCAGTTCTTTCGCGATCCTTTTATTCATCTTTATTTTTCAAACGATCTGGCTGTTCATCAGTGAATTGGCCGGAAAGGATCTGGATTTGGGGATTATCATCAAGTTCGTCATCAACTACCTGCCGACGCTGATTGATAAAATTCTTCCCCTTACTGTACTGCTCTCCTCTATTCTGACTTTCGGAAACTTTGCCGAAAACTACGAGTTCGCAGCCATGAAGGCCAGCGGCTTTTCCTTGCAACGCGCCATGCGCAGCCTGGTGATTTTTTGTTGTATCCTGGGAGTAGGCACCTTCTTCCTGGCCAATGACATCATTCCGCGCTCTGAACAGAAAACATACAGCATGCGCCGCAACATCGCGAAGCTGAAGCCAACGGCGGTTATTGTTGAAGGGGTCTTTACTGACATCCAGGGTTCAGACATGAACATCAAGGTCGAGAAAAAGTCCGGTCCGGATGATCAGTATCTGGAGGATGTCATCATTCACCAAAAAGCGGCCAACCAGCAGAATACGACTGTAATCCGCGCCAAAAACGGGGAACTCATCAGCAGCAAGACTTCGGATTTGATTCAGCTTATACTCTACGACGGTTATTACTACCAAGACGTACAGCCGACCAAGCCCAAGGAAAAAAGAAAGCGCCCCTTTGCACGGGCCTACTTTGATACCTACACCAAGAATATCGATGTCTCTTCGCTCAACGATAAGGACCTCGAAAAGGAAACCGGGCAGACCACAGACAAGATGAAGAACGTGTCTCGCCTGCGAAAAGATATTGACTCCTTGCGCGAGAACAACGTCAAGCAGGTCAAGGCGGTTTCTAAGAATATCACTATTCGAATGGGTGCCTTTCCTGTAAAAACGGTCGATAGTACTTATCAGAATAAGAAGGAAGTTAAGGCGGAGCCCTTGCCGATGGATAGCATTCTGGCGGCCAAAGACCTTTTGGAGCTCCTCCCCGAGTGGAAGCGTACCCAAGTCCTCAACAGCGCTAAGGCCAATGTGACCAACGTGATCAATACGGTCAACATCAAGAAAGAAGAACTTGAAAAACGCTTCGAGATTTACAACCGCCATATCCTGACCATGAACAAGAAATACGCCTTTGCCTTTTCTTGTATCATTCTGTTTTTTGTCGGGGCACCTCTTGGGGCGATTATCCGAAAAGGAGGATTGGGCTTGCCTATGGTGATCGCCATTCTGTTGTTCCTCACCTACCACTTTATCGGGGTTGCCGCTGAGAATGCCGCCAAAAAGGGAGCGATCAACCCAGCCCTTGGCGCCTGGCTTTCGACCTTAATCATGATGCCTTTCGGTATTTACCTGACCAAGAGAGCGACCGCGGATCGCGGCCTGATGAACATCAGTAACAAATTGGCACCGCTGCTAAAATTCTTTAAGCGGAAAAAGGAAGAGGAAGAAACAGTTGAGGAAGAAGATCAGTCCCTCACCGAACTTTTTCAGGCCAGTCAGGATTTTGTGGTGGACACCCAATCGGAAGCCTTTGAAAAGCTTCATCCCCTCCCCAACCACCAATTGGAGGATGTGGTTCAGAATTTTGAGCAATACGAGCACCCGGAAGAATTCCGCTTTACCGCAATCAAGATTTTAGAAAAGCGGGGCGTTGGTCTGGATGATCTCAAACAGAAAGCCAAGTTGGTTAATAATCGCTATCAGCAATGCAAACTGTTCATTGAGCGATTTAAGCGCAGTACTCTCTACGGTTCAATCAGCTGGTTTTTAACCCTAGTAGGGCTTATTCTGGGCGGAGTACTCAAAGACGAAAAAGCCCAGATCATCATACTCGGGGTATTGATTATTTTACTCATCGTACTCTATTACAACCTTATCCGTTCGCTGGCGCAACACCGTAAGATTTACGACTTGGCCCAGCGTAAAGCTCCCAACAATGCCTTTGTATTGCTTCTTGTCGGAATTCCCTTTTTTATCGCCTATCACTGGATGACATTGAAGGACCTGAAAGAAGTATCCAAGCAAATCCGATAATTCATGAAAGACGTCATCCAACTCAATACTATCGCGGAAGCCATTGAAGATATTCGGGCTGGAAAAGTGATCATCGTCGTCGATGATGAGAACCGAGAAAATGAGGGTGACTTTTTAGCGGCCACCGAATTGGTTACTCCAGAACTGGTCAATTTTATGGCCACCCACGGAAGAGGGCTTATCTGCGCTCCCTTGACCGAAAGTCGCTGCAAGGAACTCGGACTCCACAAAATGGTCAGTCACAATACAGACCCCTTAGAAACCGCTTTTACGGTCTCTGTAGATCTGCGTGGCGAGGGTGTGACTACAGGAATCTCGGCTAGTGATCGTGCAAAAACCTTGCAGGCCCTTATCAAACCAGAAACTAAGCCGCATGAATTGGCTCGTCCAGGACATATCTTTCCACTGATTGCTAAAGAAGGTGGAGTACTGCGTCGGACGGGTCATACGGAAGCGGCTATCGATTTTGCCCGTTTGGCTGGACTGAAACCTGCTGGGGTGATTGTAGAGATCATGAACGAAGACGGCTCCATGGCGCGTTTACCGGAATTGATCAAGGTGGCAGAGCGTTTCGACTTGAAAATTGTTTCGATCGAAGACCTGGTTTCGTACCGTATGGAGCACGATAGTCTGATTCAGCGAAAAGAGGACTTTAGCATCCAAACACGCTTTGGAAGCTTTCGACTGGTGGCGTACCAACAAACTACGAACGAACAAGTACACATTGCCTTGGTAAAAGGCTCCTGGGAAAAGGGAGACCCCATCCTGACCCGTATCAACTCTACCCTGGTCAACAACGATGTCTTGGGCACCTTGACCACCAATCCGGACAAAGCCCTTAGTCGCATGTTTAAAGCCCTCGAAAAAGAAGAGAAAGGAGCCATGGTCTTTATCAATCAAGGCAATCAGTCCTTTGACTTACTCGGACGTCTGCGCGCGTACAAAGAGGCTTCTAATGATGCGGAGGTCACCCCTGCTCCACGGATTGAAATGGACAACAAAGACTTTGGAATTGGAGCCCAAATCCTTCACGACCTCAATATTTCTAAAATGCGTTTACTGACCAATTCTGAGCAGGCCAAGCGTGTTGGGATAACCGGTTACGGTCTTGAAATTGTTGAGTACGTTAGCTACTAGGTAAAGAACCAGAGTTTGATGGCCATGGCGACCACCATGATGACCAAAAAGACTTTGATAAATCCGTCTCCCTTATTTACAGATACGCGGCTGGCTACCCAGCCCCCTAGCCCATTTCCGCAAGCCAAAACCAGACCGACAAGCCAGTTGACCTTGTCATTCATAGCAAAAATAAAGAGGGCCGACAAGGTATAGGTAAACACCACGGCTACTTTGGTGGCATTAACCCGCACTAAGGTCATGTGGTTCACATAGTGGAGAAAAAGGATGATGACAAAGCCGATGCCAGCATTGATAAATCCACCGTAGATACCGAATAAGAAGAAAGCTCCAATCCCCATCCACAGGTGCTTACCGGTCGTGCGCTCCTGCAGCTGTTGAATATCAATCTTGGGCCTGAAAACAATGAGAACCAGAACCACAATCATGATGATGGCGAGGATCCGATTAAAGGTTTCGCCTTTGATATCGACTGCGATTTGAGCTCCTATTATGGCGCCAATCAAGGCCGAAATACCTAAATAGGCATTGAAGGGATAGGTAGAGACGCCTTTACTTTTAAAGCCGGCCGTGGCGAGAGCCGTCTGAATAACAATAGCGACCCGGTTTGTACCGTTGGCCACCGCGGGTGGCAAGCCCAAAAAGATCAAAGTCGGCAAGGATAAGAGAGATCCTCCTCCGGCCAGGGTGTTGATAAAACCGACAGCAAAACCGACGGCGACCAACAATAAAAAGTAATACCAATGTTCTACGGGCTGCGTGTACCAAGCTTCCATGCGAGCAAAAGTACATTTATTTTGACCTTCTGAATCTCTGATGCAAATTCCCTTTCCCAATTTTGAAAAAGCTTCCTATATTTGCAGCCCGAAACAAGGAGTCAACTTGTTTCGATTTTATTGGAGGAATGGCAGAGTGGTCGAATGCGGCAGTCTTGAAAACTGTTGAGGGTCACACCTCCGGGGGTTCGAATCCCTCTTCCTCCGCTGAGTTATATTCATTAAGAAACAAAACCCTGTAAATTATTTGATTTACAGGGTTTTATGTTTTTTCACCCTTTCATTATTTTCAAGAAAAACCATAGTTTATGTTACCAAATAGGTTACCTATGGCAAAAACAGCAAAAAGGTAACCTGATTGTTGATAACTCGATTCATTTCAGCATTTTATGGGGCCAATCAGAAAGTTCTTAGTACTAATTTTAAACTAATTATCAGTATTTATGGATACCTATTCTTATGGCTGTTATTTCTACTTGAAGAAAAACAAAAAAGATGCTCAAGGGCATATGCCTATTTACATGCGAATTACCGTCAATGGTAAACGCAGCTATGTCAGTTTAAAGAGAAAGATAGATCCCGCGGATTGGGACAGTGGTTCCCAACGGCTATTGGGTCGTTCTCCAGAGGTCAGAACACTAAACAACTTCATTGACATGTTTCAATCCAGAGCATTTTCGGTCTATGCCAAAATGCTTAGAAATGAAGAGCACATCACGGCACTCCTTCTTAAAGAAGAACTGACCGGAAAGAAAAATGGAAAAAGTCTGCTTTCTATATTTAAAGAGCATAATGACAAGATCAGAGACCTTGTCGGCCATTCCTATGCCCACGGCACCCTAGAGCGCTATGAGACTGTCTATAAACATGTAGAGGACTATTTAAAGGCTTATTACAAGCAAGATGATATTTCTGTACGTCGCGTTAATCATAAGTTCATTTTAGACTTTGAACATTATTTAAAATCCTACCGAAAATGCAGTCATAATACTACCATTAAATACATCAAAAACTTTAAGAAGATCATACGCATTGCACTGTTCAATAACTGGATTGATCGTGATCCGTTTTTAAATTATCGTGTCAGTCTTAAGAAAGTAGAGCGTGATTTCTTAACAGAAAGTGAACTTATGATTATAGAACAACGACAGTTTTCCGTGCAGCGGCTTCAACAGGTAAAGGATGTTTTTCTTTTCTGTTGTTATACTGGACTATCATACAGCGATGTCGCTCGACTGACTCTGGACCATATCGTAATTGGGAGTGATAATAAAAAATGGCTGAAAATTGAAAGAAAGAAAACAGGTACAATCAGTACCATCCCGCTTCTACCCCAGCCTTTAAATTTAATCGCTAGTTATATGGATCATCCCATCTGTGTAAACAAGGG
>CAZLGZ010000132.1:0-7276 GCA_964558965.1 uncultured Flavobacteriaceae bacterium | reverse complement strand
TGGAAGTTGGGTTGAAAGGTAGGTTGTCAGCGCTAATACGGACGGCGTTAAATTCATTCCCGTTTACATCCAAGCGGTACAAACCTCCGAAACTGGCGAGGAATAGAGTCCCGTCTGCAGCAAAGGCTAAGTCTCCGCCTTGGGTAACGTTGAGGTCGTTGATGTTCCAGGAAGTAAGAACAGTCGCATTCGTAGGGTCAATGGTATACAGTTTATCTTTTGTTGAAAAGTAAAGCAAGCCATCGTTCTCGTTGTAGGCCAATCGTGGTCCACCCATACCGACATTGGCAACGGTCGTCCAACTATCGTTGATCATGTCATATCGCATCAAAGGGTAATCTCGGTTTTTTCCAATAGAATAGAGGTACAGATTGGTGTGGTCAATAGCAGCCGTCCAACTTCCTTGAGGCATGGCCGCTTTTTCGGTCAAGTCTCCATTCAGTGGATCCACGGTAAAGAGTTGCCCTGAACCGTTAACGCAGTAAAGAGTGTCAAAATCTACCCCTCTATTAGCAGCCTTATAGTTTTGAACTTCCATTCTGCGGCTTTTACCAGCGTTGGTGTAGGTGTACTGTGCACGGCCACCAGTGATATCGACCGCCTGACCTACAAATGATCCCGCTTCGTTGCGGTGAACATAGATTTTTTGGTAGTAGGTAGCCATAGGAAGAGTGTGCTTCAACACTCCATTCACCGGCTTACCAGTAAAAAGAACCTGGTTTAGTTCATCCGTATCAAACTGGATTTCGGTACCTGACTCTCCGTTTTCATAATCGACATCAACTTCTCTTTCATTGATGCGGGCCTCGTTATAGGCATACACCGTGTAGGTTGAATTTGGTGAGAGGTCTTCTATGGTAATGGTTACTTCTCTTGAAGTTGAAAATTCGAAACCTTCAGGTATTACAAGGTTGCGAATATCAGAGTCCTCTTCCACGATAGGATCTTCTTCAATAATCTCGTCTAAGCTTTTAGGAGCACAGGAGAAAATGAAAAGCGTTGCACTGAGAGCAAGGGTTTTGAGGATAAAATTTGGCTTTTTCATCATTCATGGATTTGTTCCGAATTTGTCAATTCCTTTCCACTTAAAAGGTCGGCCTTATCTCTACAGCCGAATTGGAAAGCCGGATGGAGGATAGCTGTCGATGAACTGAAAATGGAACAAGGACTATTTTGAAGCCTTTTCAGCGTTTATCGGGTCCAATTTTCGACAACCAACTAGCAAAGGAGTAGCCGAAAAAGGGTGTTTGGGTGACTCTTCTTAACTTCACTCTTGTGATTTCGGAAGGAGTAATAGAAGGTATTATCCTGGTGCACGCCATCAATGGTGGGATTGCCTTGGTCTCTGGCGCTTTGGCACTGGCCTCCAAAAAAGGCAGCTCTTTTCATAAAAAATCAGGCCTTGTATTTTATTGTTCTATGCTTGCTGCAGCTGTCTTAGCTCTTATCATTGCAGTTATGCCGGGGCACGAAAATCCATTTCTGTTTTCGATCGGACTCTTCAGTTCTTACTTCCTGATTACGGGTCTCAGAAGCCTAAAATATCGCCAACCCGATTATTCTTTGACTGTGGATAAGGTTTTGGCTTTACTTCTGATACTCACCGGACTCTTTATGATCTTCTATCCGCTGGTTCTCGATAATCAGTTCAATGTCGTTTTACTTGTATTTGGTATCGCTGGAATCATTAGTGGATTTCGGGACTACGTTCGTCTGCGTAAAGGGGATGCAGTTCGAAGCCACTGGCTGCCTTTACACCTGGGTAAAATGACAGGGGGCTATATCGCAGCGGTCACCGCTTTTTTTGTGGTCAATAAAGTGCTGCCTGGGGTATGGAATTGGTTTGCTCCCAGTGTAGTGGGGAGTGTATTTATCGCCTATTGGATTCGAAGGGTGAAAAGGGGTACTATTAAGCCATGAAACAAATGGAAGAAAATCGCTTTCGAATCTTTCGGGTGGGCGCCTTACTGGAATACGAGGAACGGCAAATATCGAGCCGTGTACCTACCGGTGAAGTATGGATAAGGATTCTTCTGGCTCCTGTCTTATGTCTTATCGGAGGCTATTTTTTGAATGTCATGTACTTCCCCTTGATTTTTGCCATTACCTTGAGTCTGGCTAATTTTCAGAAAGGCATGGGAAATTTTAATCTTGTTTTCTTACTCCTCAATCTTGCGCTTTCTTATGCTGTCATGTTTATCGGACTATGCATGTTCTTCGTTATTTTGGGTTTTTCAAAATATGTACTTAAAGTACAGGTGGATGGCGCGCTATGGATTTATTCGCTCGCTGTTTTCGTCCTAACCCCCTTACTCTTATTTCGATTGTACGCTTACTTGTTTAAATATCGCATCCGCAGCGTCGGCAATCTCCTAATGATTGCATTCTGTTTGATCCTGATTAATTCTGCATTTTTTACAGCGGACGACCTCAGATCTGACTTCATTACTACGTGGACAAGTGATGATCAAACCAAATTCCCTTACTTAATCTGGCTGGTCGCATGTTGCTTAACCATGCAACTTCTTATTTATTCCAAGCACATACGACCAGACTCTAGCTCGAAATAAAAAACCCCGCAAACGGAATGCCTGCGGGGTCATCTTTCATCCTCTTATTTTACTTTATTCCTGTTCTTCCAAGTCGACCAAGTTGTCCTCTGGAATTCGATCGATCATCTTGTTGTAGGGATCGATACCTGCTTTCAGAGGCTGCTTGTCTACCGTAAAAGTGAAGGTCGTGGCTCCTGGTTTGACCCATACCTTTTTGAGCAGGAGTGGGTTCTTGGTGGACATCCCCTTGGTGTTCACGGTGTCCTGAGCAAAAATCCCAATATCCAGGAGATTTTCTCGGGTAGGGGAGTCAAGCAGTTTACCTAGACCATCATAGTGGTTCTTTTCACTCTGTACTTTCAGAGTCACCTCGTACTTACCGTTGTCCAGTTTTCGGTAGGTGGCCTCTTCTGTTTTATTGGAATAGAGGGTAATCTTCTCAAAGCTGTCTTTGAGGTAGTACTGCAAGCTATCCGGTGTGGCTTTCTTCATATAATCGTACCACTCGTGGGTCGTTGTAAACGGAGCCTCTGGTCTGAATTGAGCCTCTTTCATATAAGCTCCAAACTGTTCGTTGAGTTGGTCTTCTCCGATGAGATCCTGTAATGCATACAAAATCAATCCTCCCTTGCGGTACCAGACGTAGGACTGGGTATCGTTGTCGAGGAGGGTCTTCTCAAACTTACTCTCATTGGCACGTCCACCGAGGTAGCGATCCAATTCTTCACGAAGGAATTTCTGCATCGCATCGACGCCATACTCCTTTTTCATCACCATCAGAGAGGAGTATTCCGCCATGGATTCAGAAATCTGGTTGGCTCCTCTAGTAGCAGAAGGGGTAATTTGATGTCCCCACCACTGGTGCGCGACCTCGTGAGAGGTTACGGTGAATAAATAATCCAAATCGTTCGGATCACTGAAGTCTCCTACCCAGCCAAAGCTCTCTGCATAGGGAACGGTGTTGGGGAAAGACTGAGCGAAAGTAGAGTACCTGGGGAATTCCAAAATTCGCATCTGCTTGTATTGGTAAGGAGAATAGTTTTCGGAAAAGTAATCCAAAGACTTTTTGACCCCATCGACAAAGCGATCCAGGTTGTATTTGTGTCCAGGGTGGTGGTAGATTTCAATATTGACTTCTTCCCCATTGGATCCGTTCCAAACATCCCGATGCACGTCGTAGCGAGCCGAAGAGATATTGAAGAAGAAATCCAATTCTCCTGTCATTTTATACTGGTAGTACTTGCGGCCGTTCTCTTCCCATTCCTTCTGAAGAAGCCCCGGCAGGATGGCAATCTGATCGGGAGCAGTACTTACTGTACCTTCAAAGATGATGTAGTCGCCGTCATCGCTAAAGAGCAGGTTCGACAACCCCCATTTATCATTTTGATCAGGAAGGGTATAATCCTTCTTGGGCAGGCCGTACTTTTTACGGTCCTTGTCGCTACTTAATTCTCCTTGGCTACTGTAGCCCATAGACGGGAAGACTCCGTTATTCATAAAGGTCCCGTTATCGACGATAGAAGAGCCTGAACCTTCATTCGGAAAGCCCTTGTAAAAGGCATTAAAAGCCAAGACCATTTCGATGGTATCTCCGGGTTGAAGCGGTTGCTCGAAATTGTAGATCTGGTAGCCAAAGTCTTTGTATTCCTTGTCCAGAGCAGGTTCTTTTCCTTCGATGGTAAACTCAGTCACCTCCTTTTTCAAAAGACCTTCTCCGCCCCAATTTAGGTGAAGGCTTTTGATGGGGTTATCGGTCTTGTTGGTCATCGTAAACACACCTTTTAATGTGGCTGACCGCTCTTCAGGCATCAGATCGGCAAAGAGCTTGACATCGGTTACTTTGGGTTGATCGATTTTGTCATACTGACTCAATTGCTTTTCGTACTCGGCCTGGGCTTCAGTACCCTCATCCGAAGTGCGGTATTTGTTGATGTTTACCGTGCTGTCGTAGATGGTGTATCCTGATATTCCAAACCACATCAGGGCCACCAGAATACCGGCTGTTGCCATGGGTTTGAGACGTTTTCTGGCCACCTGAAAACGAGCCTTTCTGCCGGAGTCTGTCCCTCGTTTCCAGAAGAGAAAACCGATTAAAGTGAGGACCACACCCAGGGCAATCCAGTAGGATCGGAACCACAACAAGGCGCTGGTGAAATGACCAAAGCCATTCATGTCCGAAATGGTATAGCTTGGGCTGTAGCTGTAGAGGAACATATTGTTATCGATGTCTCCCAGCGCATTCAATCCGAAGATAAACACCCAAATCGCAATGGCCACTACGTGTCCCAGGAATTTACGGGTGATTATGGAATGCACGCAAAAAGCAAGCATGACATAGCAAACGTATTTCGGAAACTCGAACAGATAGAGATCGTAGAAGTACTTCCCAAATTCAAAGTTGGTATAGCCTTTAAGTACTTGGTTCAGGACTCCGCTAAAGAGAACCATGTTCACGAGGAAGAAACAAAGTACCACCAAGGCCAGGAATTTGGCCCCATAGACTACTCCATTGGGTATGGGTAGGGTTCCAAAAATCTGGTTGTAGTTGACGGTGCGTTCCCGGTGCATGACTTCACCGGTCATAAAGACAATCAGAACGAACACCAAAATGATGTAAGTAAAGTCTTTGACTTCCAGCATATAGTAAGTCATCGGTAGCGAAGGGGTACCGTAAATTGGAGCTCCAAACCAACCGTCAAAGAACAAGAAGGCCACAGCCGCGACAAGGATGGCTTTAAAGAAGTTATCCGAAAGGATATTTTTGAATTCCACTCCGGTCAGCTTGAGGAGGGTTTTGAAGTTGAAGCCTGTGGTAAAGACCTGGGCCACGCGGGGCAGGGGAGTCTTTAAGGCAGCGGTATTGATGGCGTTACTTTCGGATCCTTTTTTCTTGCGGCCCAATTTCTTGCGCAAAAAGCGTTGGAAATCAAAACGGAAAACCGTGTACAGCATAATAAGAATCCCGGCACCTAACCACAGCAAGCGGTTGTAGAGCAATTGACCTTCAAAAGGAATCATCAGCGTATTCTGCTCTTCCGGAGTCCAGTATTGAATCGTGTTGTTCACCGCCGTCAAGGCAAAGGGATCCAAGAGACTGGTCAGTTCTCTATTCTCCAGATCCTGCGAAAGAGTCAGCGAAACCAAATAAGTGATAAAGAGAATGGCCCCTCCAGCATAAGCCAGCATCACCCGTTTAGTCAAACTCACTAGGGCAAAGAAGATGCAGCCTGTAAACAAGAGGTTGACCCAGTATATGGTAAGCGTCGGTTGAAGGTAATGCCACAGATTAAGGGCGGTATAGCGCTCCGGTTCGACATAGCCTGCATGAGGACCAATCAAGGAGCCCAGAATGAGTCCGAGATGCAGTCCTAAACTGATGAGGAACAAAATGCTCAAAGAGCCAAAAAAGCGTCCAAGCAAGTAGCCCTTTTCGGTAATCGGAAAAGAGAAAAAGTAATTGTCGGTCTTGTGGTCGATATCGCGGTACACGGGTACACCCATCACGGCACTTGCGATCATGATACCGAAAATACTAAGGGTGGTCATGATGGTTGCCAAGGCCGATGGGGCATTGACAAACACCTTTTCAGAGGAAGGTCCATTGTCTCCGATGGCAACGAGAAGGCCAAAGAGAAAAAGTATGCCGAAGTAGGCCCAAGTGGCTGGACGCTTCAGACGGTATTTAAGCTCAAAAGAGAATATTTCTTTAAACATGATAAATCACTTAAGAGATTAAACAGGAAGGTTTTGCATACGACTGGTGATCTCCGAAAAGTAGACGTCTTCCAGAGTGGCCTTGCTTTGTTCAAAGCTGTCATCGGGCTGGCTGTCGCTCAGTACGTGGATCATGGTTTCACCCGCGATGAGGTGTAGAGAAATCACCTGGTGCTCGGCCTGGTACTGTTCCAGTTCGCTGCGTTTGATGATTTTCTTCCAGACTTTGCCTTGGACGGCATTGACCAGGTCTAAGGGATTTCCTTGGGCAACCACTTCCCCTAGGCAGATGATAGCCATGTTGTGGCAGAGGTTAGAAACATCTTCCACGATGTGGGTCGAAAGAATCACCACGGTGTTTTCTCCAATTTCACTGAGGAGGTTGTGGAAACGAACACGTTCTGCCGGGTCCAAGCCAGCGGTCGGTTCATCTACAATGATCAGTCGGGGATCCCCGATAAGGGCCTGGGCGATTCCAAAGCGTTGCTTCATTCCCCCAGAATAAGTTCCCAGGTTTTTGTTGCGGACCTGCCAGAGGTTGGTCTTCGTTAGCAGGGATTCGACCAAATCTTTGCGCTCTCCTTTTTTACTGATCCCTTTGAGGGAGGCAATGTGGTGGAGCATTTTGTAGGCGCTAACCTTGGGGTAAACCCCGAATTCCTGAGGGAGGTACCCCAATATTTTACGAACCTCTTCCTTGTTTTTAAGGACATCGATTTCTCCGAGCTGGATGCTACCGGAGTCCGCTTCTTGGAGGGTTGCGATAGTTCGCATCAAGGAAGATTTTCCTGCCCCGTTTGGTCCGAGAAGGCCAAACATTCCGTTGGGAATCGTGAGGTTGACATTTTTAATGGCGTGTACGCCGTTGGGATAAGTCTTGTTGAGGTCTTGAATAACTAGGCTCATTGTTATCGGGTTGGTTAATGAATGACTGGGCACGAGGAAGTGCCACCTTTAGCTAGACGCCTGTAAACTAAAGTTGTAACAAAATAGGGAAAAGTGGGGAGAGT
>CAZLGZ010000131.1:0-7296 GCA_964558965.1 uncultured Flavobacteriaceae bacterium | reverse complement strand
GGGGTGTAGTAACGCGAAATAGTCACTTTAAGCTGGGTCCCATAAGTCAAACGCAAAGGGCGTTGAACCAAGCCTTTCCCAAAACTACGGCCTCCTAAAATAACGGCGCGGTCCAGGTCCTGTAATCCACCTGAAACGATTTCACTGGCAGAAGCACTGCGGCCATCGACCAAAATAGCCAATGGAATTTCGGTATCGACTGCTTTGTTTTTGGTGCGGTATTCCCGATTGAATTTTTTGACTTTGGAACGGGTTGTAACGATCAACTCCCCTTTAGGAACAAAAAGGTTGACAATTTCGATCGCTTCCGACAGAAGGCCTCCGGGGTTGCCTCGTAAATCCAGCACAATACGCTCTGCTCCTTCTGCTTTTAGGTCTATCAGGGCTTCCTTGGTCTGAGCAGATGCTTTGCGGTTGAATCGGGTTAGTGCAATGTATCCGGTTTTATCATCGGCTAATGCGTAAAAAGGAACAGCATCTACTTCTACGTTGGCCCGGCCAACTGCAGCGGTCATTTGCTTACCCTGGCGTTTATAAATCAATTCAACTTCGGTATTTCGAGCGCCTTTGAGAAGTTCACTTGCATTGCCTTCAAAACCGCTTAAGTCCGTTCCATCAATAGAAATTATTTCGTCTCCGGCCTTTAAACCCGCTTGATCGGCCGGATAGCCTTGGTAAGCTTCAACAATCACCACCTTGTCGGCATAGCTGCGTACGCTGGCTCCAATACCGGAGTACTCTCCGGAGTTGTTGATTTTATAAGCTTCTACATCCTGTTCGTTCAAAAATGTGGTGTAGGGATCCAGGTCTTCCAACATGCTTTTAATCGCTGTATCCATCAGGTCTCCCGGATTGGTATCGTCCACGTAATTCATGTTCAATTCTTTGAACAGGGTGGTGAAAATTTCGATCTGCTTGGCGATTTCAAAGAAGTTGTTGGCAAAGGAAGTATTACCTACCCAAAGCACCGCCACGGTGGCGACAACGAGGGATCTTTTAAGAATCTGCTTTTTTGTTGCTTTCATTTTGAACGATTTGATGCAATACACTTTCCATAGAACGCAGAATTCGGTTACTGCGTGTAAGTTCGCGACTTCTGTAAATACAGATCAGTCGTACCGGGCCTTCAAGAGGCGCGAGCAGGTGTTGATGTAAGCGATAGGCTTCCCGCATTTGCCGCTTGATGCGGTTGCGGTCTACTGCACGCTTAAAACTCCTTTTAGGAGCAATAAAGGCCGCTGCAGAATGCGTCCCTTCTTGTAGAGGGAGGTATTTTATTCGCAGCGGCCCCTGTTGTATGGTAAAGCCTTGTTGATACAGGCTTTGTATAGCCGATGAGGATTTTATCCGCTGAGCGGAACCTAATCGACGCTTATTCATTATTGATCTTGATAAACATTGTTATCGCGATCGACATCTGCCATCAGATTCGATGGATCAACCACAATCTGTTCGATTTCTTCTGGTGCAAAAGGGAGTTCCAGAGAATAAGTCGGGTAAGCCCAAGCCCAGTCAGCAGCAAGGGTGCGCTTCATCTGAGGGTAAGGATTCTCTTTTTCTCCTCGCATCATACGCAGAGGAATATAAAACAGCTCCGCTGTGCCGTCTTTCTTTACCACAACCACATCCAAAGGCATGGGCATTAAACCGATACGCTTTAGGTTAAGGGTACTTCCACCTTCGCGCGCATTCAAAGACTCAATACCGTAATCGATGGTGTTGGTCGTCTGGGTCCAATCCGTAAGGTACCAGTCCAACTGCATCCCGGAAACTTTTTCGGCTGAGCGCTTAAAGTCGTTCGGTACCGGGTGTTTGAATTTGAAATCGTGGAAGTAGCGCTTGATGCTTTCCATCAGGTTTTCTTGTCCGATGACGTAAGCCAACTGTGCTAAGAAAACCGATCCTTTGCTATAGGCAGAAGCGCCATAAGCACCGTTGAGTTCATAGCGGTCAGCATGCGTAGTCTGTGGGTGCTCAACTCCAGAAGTGGCCAGACGTAAATAGCTCCCGTAGCTCCCTGTAAAAGGGTTCTCTCTGTTCTGCTCCATGATTTCATTCATGCAAAGCGAACTGATAAAAGAGGTGAAACCTTCATCCATCCACTCGTATTTGGATTCATTGGTCGCAAGCACATGCTGAAACCAAGAGTGAGCCAGTTCGTGAACCATGACCCCAACCAGGCTGTTGAAGCTGCGCTTCCCGGTGATCAGCGTACTCATAGCGTATTCCATACCACCATCACCCCCTTGTACAACAGAGTATTGATCATAAGGGTATTGACCGATATTCTTGTTAAAGAATTCCATAGCCGCAGCTGTTTTGGGCTGCAAATTGGTCCAGTTTTCTTTCAGCTCAGGATCGTTTTTGTAAAAGAAGTGCAGAGTAGGACCGTTTGGCATTTTGTATACATCGTGTACATAGTTAGGATCTGCTCCCCACATAAAATCGTGAACCATGGGCGCTTTAAAGTGCCAGGTTTGCTTCTTCTTTTTGCGCTTCACTTTGGTGCCTTTAGCCTCGTATCCGTGCCCAATTTCGTTCGGGTTTTGAAGGTAGCCGGTTCCCCCGATCGTGTAGTCGCTGTCGATGGTGATCTTTACATCAAAGTCTCCCCAAACACCGTGAAATTCACGTGCGATATACGGGTTCGGATGCCAACCTTGGGCATCGTATTCGGCTAATTTTGGGTACCACTGACTCATTGAAAGAGCAACTCCTTCAGCGGAATTGCGCCCAGAACGACGGATCTGTACAGGCACTTGCCCTTTAAAAACCATGTCTAGTTGTGTGCTGGCTCCAGGCATTAAAGGCTTGGCTAAATCGACGACCAAAATGGTTTCCTCTTCGCTATAAGCAACAGCGGCTCCATCTTGTTTTAAAGACTCTACCCGTAAAAACCCAATTTCTTCCGGGCTCAAAGATGCGATTCGGCTTTTACCTTCGGAAGTCATTCGGCGGTCCGGATCCTTGATGCTTTGCAGGCGGGCATCCATCTCGCTCCCGGGCTGGAAAGCGTTGAAGTACATATGGTAGAATACCCGGTTCAGGGTATCCGGCGAGTGATTGGTATAGGTCAAGGATTGTTTTCCGTCGTATTGGAAATTCTTGACATTCATATCAATCTCCATTTTGTAGTCCACCTCCTGTTGCCAGTAAGCGGCATTACTTTGAGCGTGAAGCCCAGCCGTGATGCACGTTAGGCCAAGGGCCAATAAGAGCAAATTCTTTCGCATAATGATGAGTTGTGTTCTTGTGTTAATTATTATTTCGCTGATAAGGCCAAACTCGCCTTTCCTTTACTGACCTGATCGGCAAGAAGAAGGGCGTTGTAGGCGTTCAGCATTTTTCCTGATTTAGCAACTTCGTTGAAGCGAGCTGTTTTTCCGTTTTGTCCAGGCACGAGCAATTCGGTTTTCGTAGTCAATCCGGATTGCATCAAGATTTGTTTGACCTGAACAGCGCTGAGTTTAGGGTAGTATGAGCGAATCAGAGCTGCAACACCACTAACCGCCGGAGCGGCCATGGAAGTTCCATCGCTGTAATCGTATTCACTTCCTGGTACGGTAGAATAAATATCACTACCTGGAGCAAAAAGGTCCACATTGCGGGCACCGTAATTTGAAAAAACAGACAGCATCTCTGGCCCGTATTCAGGAGCCAAGGAGCCGATGGTAATGACGTTGTCGGCAATTTCTTGTGTTCCAAACCTATGGTCGTTCGGGTAATTCGGATTGCTGGAGTCATCGATGTTGTGGGCGTCATTTCCTGCCGCATGAACAATCAACACGTCTTTAGAAGCCGCGTATTGAATCGCCTCGTATACCCACTCTGCATTTGGCGAGAAGGATTTCCCGAAACTGCAGTTGATGATTCGCGCTCCATTATCCACCGCATAACGAATACCAAGGGCAATGTCTTTGTCGTATTCGTCTCCATTCGGCACCGCCCGAATACTCATGATTTGAACATTCTTGGCTACACCGTCTACTCCGATACCGTTGTTGCGTTCGGCGGCAATAATACCGGCCACGTGGGTACCGTGCATTTCGTCCTTATGGCGGCTGCTTGGATCTCCATTTCCGTAGTCCCGATCATTGAAATCATAAGGGTTGTCGCCTACCACGGTGCGGCCATTCCATTGTACGTTGTAGTTGTAATCGGCTTGCTCGGTAAAGTACTGAACGCCAAACTCAATCTCTTCCAATACTTCTTCAATACTGTCGCCGTAGAGGAACATTTGCTTTAAAATGCCGACGCTTTGTTGCATTTCAGCCTTAGTGATTTTAGCCAGATCTTCTTTGGTGTAAGAACTTTGGTTAAGCTCTTTCTTTACCGCGGCATCGGCCTGCTTGACAGCGGCCAAGATCTGCGAGTATTGTGCCTTGTTTTGTTGTGCCTTGGGTAGTTCTTTATCTATTTCGGCCTGGGCTTTGGCACGAGTCGCTGCATCACCCAACTGAAGGCGTAACATCCGTGCAGATTCCAGTTGTTCATTATAGGACTCGCCTAAAAAGTTGTAGCCGTGAATATCATCGACATAGCCGTTACCATCGTCGTCTTTTCCGTTTCCGGCTTTTTCGCCTTTGTTGGTCCAAATCACGTCGTCCAAATCGTTGTGATCCAGGTCAATTCCGGAATCCAATACAGCAACAACAACAGTCGCTCCTTTTCTTTTCCCTAAGAAAGAATACGCACGGTCCAAACTGATCCCAGGCAGGGTGTCTTGTACCAGGTCGGCCTGCGCCCAGCGCTGCTTTTCAGCATCAGTCAGTTCCATTATTTTGGAAGGGAGGGTGTCTATGTTCTCTACAGGGGTCGAAACCAAGGTGGTCGATCCACAGCTAGCCAATAGACCAGCACAGATAAGAAGAAGGGGGGATTTTGAATAATTCATACAAACAGATTAGATCAGTAAAACTCTACAGCGAATCGAATATTTCGCTGAATCCAAATATTTCGTCTTTTCGCACCCCTTTTTCTGTGTTTTTTAAGGAGCACAATTCGTTGTGGGCGTCATGCTCAAAGAGCAGGAGCCAGTTTTCTTCTGTAGCTTTTTGCAAAAAGCGGGCCTTTTCGTCCAATGTGAGCAAGGGCCGGGTGTCGTACCCCATCACATAAGGTAAGGGAATATGGCCTACCGTGGCAATAAGGTCAGCCGAAAACACCAGGGTTTGACCCTTGTAATCAATGACCGGAAGCATTTGTTTTTCGGTATGCCCATCCACACAAAGCACGCGGAACCCCAAAGGAGTATCCTGCAGGTAATCGGTGGAATTTAAAGGCAAAAACTCAAGCTGGCCGCTCTCTTGAATAGGCAGTATGTTTTCTTCTAAGAAGGAGGCCTTTTCGCGCGCATTGGGCTTGGTTGCCCACTCCCAATGGTTTTGGTTGGTCCAGTAACGCGCATTCGGAAAGGCACATTCGTACCCGGTTCGCTCGTCATTCCACTTCACCGCACCCCCACAATGATCAAAGTGCAGGTGGGTCAAAAAAACATCGGTTACATCCTCGGCAGAAAAGCCTTTTTCTTTTAGGGATTTGTGCAGTTCAAAATCACCCCACAGCGAATAGTAGCCGAAAAATTTATCGGACTGCTTATTGCCCATTCCTGTGTCGATCAACACCAAGCGGTCACCGTCCTCGATGAGGTAGCACCGGGCAGCAATATCGATTAAATTGTTGGAGTCTGCAGGGTTTGTTCGGGTCCAAATGGATTTAGGAACCACACCAAACATGGCCCCGCCATCGAGTTTAAACCGCCCTGCCTCAATGGGGTAGAGCTGCATAAAAAAGTCAAATGGGGCTTAAATTAGTAAAAGTGCCGCGGAATAAGGGGAGACCCGGCTTATAATTCGCCAATTTTTAACAAATCCGAGCGGACTCGGCCTTCAAATGCGCTCTTAGGCCATTAGAACCGAAATAAACCGAAAAAGCCTTGTTTTCTTTGGCCGGCCTTCCGCTGAAAAGCCCCGGTTTTGCTCAAAAAAGTTATTTTTAGGCAAAATTGTGTTATGGTAGAGCTCGCTGGTATAATTATCCTGGGCATCATTGCCCAGTGGTTTGCCTGGCGCCTGAGAATCCCCGCTATTCTTCCCCTGATTCTGATCGGGTTATTGGTGGGCCCCTTGGCTTCTGAATACTTTGGCGAAAAATTGATCGAACCCAAATGGGCTCCGGAAGACGACAAGATGGGTCTGTTTCCCGGAAACAGCCTGTACTATTTTGTGTCTCTGGCCATTAGTATTATTCTTTTTGAGGGAGGCCTGACCTTAAAACGCTCCGAGATCAAAACAGTGGGCCCCGTGATTACCAAGCTGATCACTTTGGGGACCTTGGTTACCTTTTTCGGTGCCGCTATCGCCGCTTACTACATCATGTACCCCAAGCTGAGCTGGCAGATGGCCTTTTTGTTTTCATCTTTGATCATTGTGACGGGACCGACTGTAATTGCACCGATACTCCGCAATATTCCACTAAAAAAGAACGTCTCGACCGTTTTAAAATGGGAAGGGATTTTGATTGATCCTATCGGCGCTCTCTTCGCGGTATTGGTCTACGAATTCATCGCCTCCATCGGGGTAGGAAAGGAATACACCCTTACGGCCCTGGAAGAGTTTGGCAAAATTCTGCTCTTTGGTTTCACTTTCGGATTCACCTTTGCCAACGCTTTAGCGGTCATGATTCGCAACAAATGGATTCCCCATTATTTGATGAACGTCGCCACTCTTGCCATGGTGCTTTTTGTCTTTGTGGCCTCTGACGTAGCGGCTCATGAATCCGGCCTTTTAGCCGTTGTGGTCATGGGAATGGTCATGGGGAATATGAACTTACCGAACCTTGAAGAGCTGCTCTACTTTAAAGAATCACTGAGCGTCCTGCTGATTTCGATCCTTTTCATTTTGCTGGCCGCGAATATCGACATGAGTGACCTGGAACTCATTTACAACTGGGATACCGCCATTTTGTTTGCGGTTATCGTCTTTATTATCCGGCCTTTGGGCGTGCTCTTTAGTACCCAGGGCTCTGACCTGAGCTTCCGTGAACGTTCCTTTATCAGCTGGGTGGGCCCACGAGGTATTGTGGCTGCAGGTATTGCTTCGCTTTTTGGACAACAACTCGTTGACCAAGGAATTCCTGGAGCCGAATACATTACCCCGCTCGTCTTTATGATCGTGCTTGGAACCGTATTGCTTAACGCCACCACGGCAAGGCCCGTCGCCCATTGGCTTGGGGTTTTCTTGAGCAAATCAGAAGGTATTTTGATTGTTGGCGCCTCCAAGGTGTCGCGTTTGATTG
>CAZLGZ010000130.1:0-7379 GCA_964558965.1 uncultured Flavobacteriaceae bacterium | reverse complement strand
CCGATGCCACCCTACTTCAAGAAACGGAATGGTTTAACGATGAAATCATCGGCACCAAGCACGGTGACTTCTTCGTCAAACGATCTATCAATTACAGCAAGAGAACCCAAAGTATAACCAGTGATGACCTGTTTTAGAAAATGAAAGACCAAAGCCTGAAAAAGCCGCAAACACTAACTGAAGAAGTAAACAACGGAGAAGCACTCGTACAAGCCCGAAAAGAAGGGATGCGAGAACGCCAAGAGGAACCTCAAAAAGAAGCTTTCCAATGGTTGAATGAAAACAGCCGGAAGTTTTTGGCCTCTGGGTACTTGAAAAAAGGAGTCTCTCCGGAAGAACGAATTCGTGAAGTGGCCGATCGGGCCGAAGAAATCCTCGGTATCCCAGGATACTCAGATAAATTCTACGGATATATGTCTGAAGGTTTCTTCTCTTTAGCATCACCAGTATGGTCCAATTTTGGACGTGAACGAGGATTACCCATCAGTTGTTTCGGTTCCCACATCGACGACGATATGGGGAATATTCTGTACACCCAATCTGAGGTGGGAATGATGTCAAAGTTGGGGGGTGGTACTTCCGGTTACTTTGGTAAAATCCGTCATCGCGGAGCCGCCGTTAAGAACAACGGTGAAGCTTCAGGTTCTGTTCACATCATGCAACTCTTTGAATCCATGGTTGACGTCGTTAGCCAGGGATCTGTTCGCCGCGGTCGTTTCTCTCCTTACCTTCCAATCGATCACCAAGACATCATGGAATTCTTGGAAATCGGAACAGAAGGAAATCCAATTCAGCAACTGACTCACGGGGTTACCGTTTCCGATCAGTGGATGCAGGAGATGATCGACGGAGACGTTGACAAGCGTAAAGTTTGGGCCAAAGTGCTACAGTGCCGTGGTGAAATGGGCTACCCTTACGTCTTCTTCAGCGACAACGCGAACAAAGGGAAACCAGACGTCTACAAAGACAAAAACAACACCATCTACGCCAGTAACCTCTGTACAGAAATCATGTTGCCTTCTAACGAAGATTGGTCGTTTGTCTGTGTACTTTCTTCCATCAACGTTTTGCATTACGATAAGTGGAAAGACACCGACGCCGTAGAAACCATGGTACACTTCCTGGACGCGGTGATCACCGAATTCCTCGAAAAACTAGAAAGCTACCGCGATTCTGACAACCGCGACGATCGCCAGACCTTTATGTTCATGGAGCGTGCCTACAACTTCGCAAAAGACAACAGAGCTCTGGGTCTTGGCGTACTGGGATGGCACTCCCTACTTCAGTCCAAGCGTCTTGCCTTCAACAGCCAAGAAGCCTACGACTTGAACAACGAAATCTTTAGAGAAATCAAAGAGCGTTCTTACAAAGCTTCTGAATCTTTGGCCGAGCGTTTTGAAGAGCCTGCGATGCTTAAAGGATACGGAAGAAGAAATGCAACTTTGAATGCTGTGGCACCAACGACTTCCTCCGCCTTCATCCTCGGACAGGTTTCACAGGGTATTGAACCGATCTGGTCCAATGTCTACGTGAAGGATATTGCAAAAATCAAAACCACCATTAAGAACCCATTCCTTCAGGAACTCCTGGAAGAAAAGGGGCAGGATACGCCAGAAGTATGGACCAGCATCCGCGACATGGATGGGTCTGTACAGCACCTGGACTTCTTGACTGAGCAAGAAAAGGATGTGTTCAGAACCTATTCTGAGATCGATCAACTCGATATCGTTTACCAAGCGGCTAACCGCCAAAACCATATCGACCAAGGACAGTCTGTGAACATCATCGTTCACCCAGACATGCCGATCAAAGAGATCAACCACATCCACGTATCGGCTTGGAAGTTGGGGCTTAAATCCCTCTACTACCAGCACAGCATGAACGCAGCGCAAAAGTTCAAGCAGAAAAAAGACTGCGCGAGCTGCGAAGCGTAGACAACTATTTTACTACTAACTCGAAGAGAAGGGCTTTCCAAAAGAAATTTAGGGAAGCCTTTCTTCATTTAGGGCCTTAACGCACGGACCAGTGAATGTGGTCCTGGTGCCCCCCCACAGGATGGTTGGGATTGAGTTTGCCGGTTTCTTTGGCAAATTTAGTTTTGAGGAAAGGGCCAAAATTCTCCCGGGTGTAGGGATGGTTGAGCATGGCCGCCTGCAGATACTGGATTCTATCTGATAAAAAGATCTCGTCCAGGGCATAAGGCTGCCCTTCCACCCGAATATAATCGCTGTCGCGTAGTTGGCTCTTATAATCCAAAGTGGCCAATAACTCTTTCAGTTTTTCGCGTTGCTGAGAAGAAAAGTGGTTGTAAATCATCCGTTGACCATTCACCTCACTGATATCAATGGCCTCCTTACGCGAATGATTGCTCGTAGGCGAGTGTTTTCCGTTTGTACTGGCACTGATATACAATCTTCGAATGGGCGGAATAGAGTCCTTTAAAAGGGCTGCATTGGCTTCCTCCAATACTTCTCTTAAGGCCTGAACCAATTTGGATGACACCTCTTGGTTGGCCGAAACCATATCGGCTGAACGCCCGAACTCTAATTTTACACGCTCTCCAGATTGTAAAATGATAGGCAATTCAAAAAAGCGAAACTTCCTGGTGGGAACACGAGCATCCTTATCGGGAATATTATCGGTAAGGACCTGCTTTTCTTCATCGAACTCAACACCCTCGCTTTGGTCTTCGAAATAGGTGTTGACGAATTGATCGTACTGCTGTTTTTCCATCAGGTAGCCCAACTGAAAAGTGGGAACCACTTCCGCACTCTTAAAGGGAGAAAAAATATCGGAAGTCGCTTGTTTGTATTGAGCGCGGGCCTGCTGCAAAATAGAATCTCGGTTCTGGGCACTCAGGTTTGAGCTTACCAAATAAGCCGCCGCGAAGAGGAAAAGAACTGTTTTTTTCATGGTCTGGTTCTAACTAGCGTTCCCCAAAATAGTAGGATTCCTTAACTTCCCCAAGATCAACCGATAAGAAAATGACCTTCTCTTCCTTCCTTCGCACCTCTTTTACTCTTTTGTTGGGCTTGCTTTTCGGGGCTTTTTCACCCCTTTACGCACAGCGCGATTTCGCCAAACATTCCGCTTCCGAAAACAGCCGGGGTATCGCCCTTGTGGTTGCTAACCAGGCCTATGAAACCGGAAAATTAAAAGGCGTGGTCGATTATGGCGAAAAAATGAAGCAAACCCTCTTCGACCAAGGTTTTGACGTGATGAGCGGTTACGACCTCGGTCGAACCGATATGCTTCGCCTGATCAGTGATTTCGGAAAAGCCATGGGAGACTACGATTTTGCTTTGATCTACTACAACGGACACGGGATACAGTTTGACAACGAAGACTACCTCATGCCCGTTAGCGCCAGTATCGCAGAAGACAACCCCACCCTGATGAAAGAGGCCAATGTCGGTCTTCTCAGCTTATTGGAGCTCACCACGATCAAAAAGAACAACCGCAAATTACCTATTCCCCGCGTGATCATTTACGATGCCTGCCGAAACAACCCCTTCTGGAAAAATCTATACAGCACCTATAAATCCACCGGAGGAATTGGCTTAAAAAAGGCAACGCTGGGGGTCAACACCATCACCGTCTATTCCACCTTTGAAAATACCCGTGTCAGCGCGAACAATCCTTTTACCGATTTCTTTAGCGCAAACCTCAGCAAAGGAGGCTGCATCAGCGACATCATCAACCGCACAGCCGCCGAAGTGTTTGCTAAAAACCAAAAACAAATCGTAGAACCCAAAGGGGTGATCATTGAAGGGGAAGTGTGTATAGACAACCAGAAGGTGGTCATCAGAGACCCGGATCAACCGGCACCAACACCCATCCCCCCGGTTAAGCGAGGTCAGCAAAAAAGAACACCACTGCAAAAAGCCAATGCCTACTACGAGGTGAACGACTTTATCGACGCCCTATACTGGTACAAAGAATCAGCTAAGTCTGGAAATGCCGAAGCCCTCTTCAAAGTGGGGTACATGTACCGTTGGGGAATGGGCTTGACCCGCGACATGAATGAAAGTGCCAAATGGTTCGAAAAAGCCGCCGCTCTCGGACAGGCTGACGCCATGTTGGAACTGGGTATCAATTACCGTTTTATGGGGCTGGGAACCGGATACGATCCAGCCAAATCTTATGAGTGGCTAACCAAAGCGGCCGATGCAGGTATTGTTGAAGCCGAGTACGAACTGGGAGTCAATTACGCTATTGGAATTGGGGTTCAAAAGGATGAAGCCAATGCGGCCTATTGGTACCGCAAGGCCGCCCGGGCCGGAAATCCTTTAGCCATGGCCAGCTTGGCTGGCCTCTACCGAGAAGGCAAAGGTCTTCCCCAAGATTATGCCCAAGCCTTAAGCTGGTACCAAAAATCAGCCGATACCGGGCACGAGTGGGGAATGAATGGACTGGGAATACTCTATGAAAATGGCTGGGGAGTCCCTAAAAATGCCAACAAGGCCAAAGATTGGTATGAACAATCGGCCGAAAAAGGCTTCTATGAGGCCCAGTACCGTCTCGGACTGCTCTACCGCGATGGTCAACTCGGTGCACCGGACGAAAAAAACGCTCTTTACTGGCTCAAAATCGCTTGCAACAACAACAGCATGGAGGCCTGTCGGGCCCTCAAGGATTAAACCGCACCATCCATGACCCTCTTCCAACCGCTTAGGCGGATCATCTGACCGCTCCTCATAAAGTGGTAACAGCTTTTTTGGTTGCGCTTCTAATGAAGAAAATCAAACATCATTTTCATCATGAGAAAAACAATCAAATTGGCGCTTCTTTTGATCAGCGCATGGGCCGGAAGCGACAATCTTTATGCCCAAAAAACACCGATTACCAGTGCGGACCAATTGCCGCGCAGAACCTATGAAGTCAACAGCACCGGCTTTCTTTCGAGTCTCGAAAACAAGGCCCTCTTAGATGATCTGGGACAGCAGCTCAAATCCAACCTCGAAAAGGATTTACAGACCTACGACATTCAGGACCAAGCTGCACTAAAGGCCTACTACTCCACTCTTTTATTACTGGAACGCCGAGAAGACAACTACAACAAAGTCTTGGACTACAGCGCTAAATCCAAAGCCCTAAGTCTGAAGGAATCCGAAAAACTACTCAGTGGGTTGGGCACGCAAGCCTATATCAAGGCCATCCAAAAATCGGGTGCCAAAGAAGGAGCGTCCTTTCAACAAGCCTATAAAGAATCTTTGCTTGCTCTCTATCAAGGACTGCCCTTCAACGAAGTTTCAGAGACCCTACTCTCTCGCCGCAACCAATTCAAATACTACACCAAGGAGCTAATCCTGGGTAGCGTTCAGGCCCAGCTGGAACCCATGGTAAAAAACATGGGCAGTCAATGGGACGAAAGCTTAGTCGCCAGCCTCTTTGTCTACGAAGAGCTCTTTGGCCAGGGTCTAGATCTGATGAAAATTCAAATCGAAGTCATCGACCAGTGGGAAGCAGCCAATAAATCCAATAAAACAGCACAAATCGATTTTTGGAAGGACCGGGATCTGGATCTATCGGACGCTAGTCAAAAACTGAACCCTGTCGTCATTGCCGTATGGGATACCGGTGTGGATTTAGACGTTTTTGCCCCTGCAAACCGTTTTCGGGACGCTAAAGGCCAGCCTGGAATCGCCTTTGACAAGGAAGGGATGCTGTCCAAAGAATCCTTGTTACCCGGTAAAGGGTTGACCTACTCCAAAGGAGAACTCGAAAAACTAGTTGAAGGGAATTTTGATCTGCAGTACAACATCTCTAGTGAAGCCGCTGATCTAACCATGAAGAAATTCCAGTCGCTCAAGCAGGAGGAGGTAAAGGCCTTTACGGAAGATCTCACCTGGTACGGCACCTATGCCCACGGAACACACGTGGCCGGTATTGCCCAAGCCGGCAATCCAAAAGCGGTTGTTCTTCCCGCTCGTTTGGAGTATGCTACGGGAAGCTTACCCGAAGTACCAACGGTTGAAAAAGCCAAACGCTGGGCGCAGATGTTCACCCAAACCGTGGACTATTTTAAGGCCAACAACGTCCGTGTTGTCAATATGAGCTGGAGATACAACAGCCAGGCCTATGAGGGTGCTTTAACAGCCAACGGAATCGGAAAGACCACTGAAGAACGCAAAGCCCTTGCCCAAAAGATCTTTGAAATAGAGAAACAGGCCCTTTACAATGCCATCAAAAATGCACCAGGAATACTCTTTGTCTGTGGCTCTGGTAATGAGAACAACAACGCCGATTTTGCCGAATACATTCCTGCTGGCTTTAACCTCCCGAACCTCATCACCATCGGAGCGGTTGATATCGAAGGCAAGAAAGCCAGTTTCACCACCGAAGGAAAAAGTGTAGACTACTACGCCAATGGCCACCAAATCGAGAGTTTTGTCCCCGGAGGAAACCGCATCAAGTTCTCGGGCACCTCTATGGCCTCCCCTCAGGTAGCCAACCTCGCCGGAAAGCTGCTTGCTCTCAACCCAAAACTCAGTGTTGCTCAGGTCATTGAATGCATTGAAAAAGGGAGTGATATTTCTGCAGAAGGGGTAAAACTCATCAACCCTAAAAAGTCTGTAGCTATGGTCAACTCTCTGTAAAAAGACAACCACAACCAATCAAAAAGGGCCACCTCCTCTCGGGGGTGACCCTTTTCTTTTAGATATTAATCTACACACTATTGTCGACCCGGTCCTCCGCGGCGATTGCCTCTTTCTTGGGGTTTGGGCGCATTCTTTAATTCCTCCAGGGTGATAAATCCGTCATCGTCGGTATCAACCTTATCGAAGTCCCGTTGCAGAGGGCCCCGGGCTTCTTTTTTAGAAATTTTCCCGTCTTTATCCGCATCGAGATCCGCCATAATGGTCGCTGGTTCTGGGCGTTGACCTCGGCGGTTGTTGCTAGCTGTACGACGCTGTCTGCGCATCTTTTTCAATTCTTCGGCACTGAGTTGTCCGTCTTTGTTCTTATCGAGTCGCTTAAAATCCTTTGTCAACATCTCATCAGCCTCTTCCATCGAAATCAGGCTGTCATCATTCTTGTCTAATTTCTCAATAAGTTCTTCCGGACTCGGCGGCGTTTGAGGTTTCTGGGGCTGTCTTGGCTGTTGGGCCGAAAGACTTCCTACGGCTAGGATCATCAGACACCCAAGCAGTCTTTGTTTTTTACTGTTCGTTTTTTGCATTGTTTTCTCTTTAACTGTTTGACTCTTTCGATGCAGTAAAAACAAAAATCCTGCGCTATTCAGAAATTTTTATGATTTTGCTCCTAATTTCAACCCAGGACAACCTAAGCTTGAGTGAAAAAGAAATCATATCTGCCCTGCAAAATGGGGAGGCCAGAGCCTTGGAAACCTTAGTGAATCAATTCCAGGACAAGGT
>CAZLGZ010000129.1:0-7533 GCA_964558965.1 uncultured Flavobacteriaceae bacterium | reverse complement strand
GTCCTTGTTTCTCATTCCCCACACCGGTTACGTCCCAGTAGCTGAAGAAGTTTACCTCGATGCTGTGAAGGGCTTTTTTCACATCATCGAATTTCGATTTGCGAATGATCGCTTCAACTTTTTTCATAATATTTCCTTGATGGTTTCGCCAAATATAAAGGCGGGATTTCTCGATAACCTAAAGAATTGAAGCTTTGCGGATTATTTTTCTCAAATCCCAAATTGGATTACCTTTTGGTTAAGGAATCATTAAAATATTAGGAGTAAAATTATCAGGAGGTTGATAAAAATGCAGAGGTTAAACAAAATGCTTGAACGAATTATAACGTTTTCGTAAAAAAGCTGGTAATTTTATAATTAGGATTTAGCGGTTACTCAGGGCAAAACCGAGCCATAGAAAGAGGTAGCCTGTGGCAATACTCAGGCCGAGATAGGCCAGAAAAGGCAACCAAGCGCCGTCGCGGAGGAGTTGGTGTTTTTCTAGTACAAAGGTGGAAAAGGTGGTAAAGCCTCCGCAAAAGCCGGTGGCAAATAAAAGGGAGTATTCAGGTGGAAAATTAGAGTTTTTAAGACTGTAGCCGGTCAGAAGGCCAAGAATCAAACAGCCCAGAATATTTACAGAGAAGGTTCCCCAGTAAAAAGAAGTAGAGATAGAATTGAGGTGCTTCGAAAGAAGGAATCTTAAAAGACTCCCCAGACCCCCTCCCACAAAAACAAGTAGTGCTTGCTTCACGGGTCAAATGTAGGAATTAGATGGCTTTCTTGTACTCGGTAGGAGCGTACTTCTGATCGAAAAGGCGCAGGATTGGTGTTTCGGAAATACGTCTTAGTGGACGTTTGAACATATCCAGGGCACCATTAACGCTAAAGATCAGCAGAAGGGCATTGATGCCGAGCAGAACCATTAGAATGTAGAGAAATGTTGTCATGTTTTTGTTGATATCCTCTTACAAAATTACTCCTTTTCCCTTCTCAGCCGCGGGATGGCCGGGAATATGTTGCGAAATGCCAGATTCTTGTTGTGAAGTGTGAAAATCTGTTAATTCTTCAAAATAAACTTGACTGAAAATAGGAATATCACAAAGATGACAAAACCGATTAGGACCTTCCAGCTCCCTGGATAATTTTTAGTGTGCAGGGCCTTGTCCTTAGCATAAGAGAAATAGATCAAACTGGCGAAGCCAAGAAAGAAAAGTCCTGCAAAGACAAGTTGACCGGTTGTGAACATAGGCTTAGGAAGTAACGACTTGTTCTCTCCAACCATGAGGATCTTCACTACGGTTGTATTGAATATTCATCAATTGGTTTTTGAGGCGCAGGGCATAGGAGTCTTCACTCAGCTCTGGAAGTTCGTAGCGTTTACCTTCGTAACTAAATCCGCTGATCGGACTAACCACTGCAGCGGTACCTGCTCCAAAGAGTTCCGTCATTTCGCCACTGGCGATTCCCTCTACGAGCTCGCTAACGGCAATGGGACGAACTTCGGTTTTAATCCCCATATCTTCTGCCATTTGAAGTAGACTCTTTCGCGTGACTCCGTCCAGGATTCTATCGCTAACAGGGCAAGTAACCAAGGTGTCTTTAAGTCGAACAAAGATGTTCATGGTCCCAGCTTCTTCGATATACTTGTGTTCGGTCGCATCGGTCCAGACCACTTGCTGAAATCCTTCTTGCTTGGCCAATTGGGTTGGGTAAAACTGCCCGGCATAATTTCCGGCGGCTTTGGCATAACCAAAACCTCCGTTGGCTGCGCGACTGTAATGCTCTTCGATTTTTACCGATACAGATCCTGTAAAATAAGACTGTGCAGGAGCACAGATAATCATAAAGGTGAACTCTTCTGCCGCTGAAGCGATGATCCCTGCCTGAGAGGCAATCATAAAGGGTCTTACATATAAGGTATTCCCAATACCCGGTTTAATCCACTCTTGATCCAGACGCAACAACTCGTGTAGCCCTTCAAAGAAGTAATCCTTGGGAAGAGGAGGCATTGCCATGCGTTCAGCAGACTTATTGATGCGCTCGTAGTTTTGATCAGGTCTAAAAAGCCAAACTCCGCCTTCGTCATCCTTGTAGGCTTTCATTCCTTCAAAGATGGCCTGCCCATAATGAAAAACGCGCGCAGAAGGAGCGATCTGAAGGGGTTGGTACGGTTGGATTCTCGGGTTTGACCAAGCACCGTTTTTGTAATCACAGATGAACATGTGATCCGTGAAAATTTCCCCAAATGGCAATTCGTCAAAATTGACTTGATCTATTTTGCTGCTTTCACACTTAGTGATCTGAAGGGTGGTTGTTTGCACAGAAGTTTGTTTTTTCAAAAATAAGCAAAAAAAATGCATTTTAGGGCATCATAATTACACTATTTCTTGAATAAGTTCAGTTTTACTGACAATACTGTAATTTCGCTTCGGCTTTCGCGGAAGCCTTCTCCCTAAGGCTGCAAAGGTACCTATTTTTGCAGCACAAAGGCATGGAGAAAAAGATAGTACATACCGCCGATGGCAGTAAAACCATTGCTATTCCGCAGTGGAACGAATCCTACCATTCCAAGCATGGGGCTTGGCAGGAATCTCAACATGTCTTTATTCAGATGGGCCTTGCTCATACAGGGCTTGCGAGTCTCTCGGTTTTTGAAATGGGGTTTGGAACGGGCTTGAATGCCATACAGGCTCTTCTCTATGCCGAAAAACACCGGATAATAATTGATTACCACACCCTGGAGGCCTATCCTTTGGAAGAGGAATTGTGGCAACAAATGGACTATGAAGACCTTTTGCCCAATGGGCTCATGAGGGACTTTTTTAGACAAATGCACCGGGTAGAGCCGGAGCAGAGTATTCCCTTAGGCGACTATTTTCGCTTTACCAAGTACCATGCTGATATTCACGAATTTTTACCGCCAACGAATCCCGACCTGGTCTTTTACGATGCCTTTGGTCCTCGGGTACAGCCTGACTTGTGGACTTCGAGCATTTTTGAGCGTCTATACAGCATGATGTCACCAGGAGGCATTTTGACAACCTATTGCGCCAAAGGCGAAGTTCGAAGAACCTTTCAATCTCTTGGTATGGAGGTGGAGCGCTTAGCTGGTCCTCCCGGAAAACGAGAGATGCTGAGGGCCACCAAGCCCAAATAGGCCGCTTGATTAAGTTTTATCTTTGCATAAAAACAGCATGAAGGTATTGATCACAGGTGCGACCGGGCTCGTGGGTACTGCGCTCAGAAAACACTATGAGGAGCAAGGAATAGAAGTGCATTACCTGACCACCTCTAAAAAGAAGATCGGGCAGGGTTATGGAGCCGGATTTTTGTGGAATCCGCGTAAAAATGAAATGGATCTTCAGGCATTTGAAGGAGTAACTCACCTGGTCAACTTAGCGGGGGCCTCTATTGCCCAACGCTGGACCTCGAAGAACCGCAAGAGTATCCTCAACAGTCGCATAGACAGTCTTTCTACTTTAAATGAGGGTCTGAAACAGCTGGATTCGAATAAAATCGAGCATTTTTTAACGGCTTCGGCCATTGGGATTTATCCGAATTCGTACAGCACGGAATACCAAGAAGAACACACCGGAGTCGACAACAGTTTTTTAGGAGAAGTGGTGGAAGCATGGGAAAAAGCGGTGCAACCCTTTGATGAACATGCCTTCCCGGTTTCTATTTTGAGAATCGGGATTGTGCTGGATGCAGAGGAAGGAGCCTTGCCCAAGTTGGTTCAGCCCATCGTTTCTGGTGTAGGAGCTCCCTTAGGCAGTGGTCGTCAATGGCAATCTTGGATCCATATCCAAGATCTGGTTGGAATTATTCTCCATGCCCAAAAGCATGCACTGTCCGGAGTATACAATGGGGTAGCTCCCCAGCCTGTACGCCAAAAAGAACTGACTCAAGCTGTGGCCAAGAGCCTGGGTAAAAAAATCTGGCTACCTCCTGTACCTTCTTTCGTATTGCAACTCATGCTGGGCGAAATGGCCTATATCGCTTTGGCCAGTCAACGAGTGAGTGCCGAAAAAATACTGCAGGCCGGGTACGCTTTTACCTTTGACAAGGTGCAAGCCGCCTTGGACTCTCTCTTGCGCAAGAGCTAAGCAAAAATGACATTTTGACATTTTAAGACAATTGGCAGTACTTTTGCCCCTTCATTATTCGAATTGCATAAGCATTGACATCACATGAAAGAAACCGAGCACAATCAAGAAGAGCTTAAGGACCAAGAGTTGAACCAGGAAAGTCTGCAGAACGATGCAGAGGAAGTGGAAGAAACGGTTCCTACAGAGGAAGATCCTGTAGCAAAATTAGAGGGAGAGCTGGCTCAGGAAAAAGACAAGTTCTTGCGTTTGTTTGCAGAATTCGAGAATTACAAAAAGCGCACCACCAAAGAACGTCTGGAACTTTTTAAAACAGCAGGACAAGAAGTCATGGTCGCCTTATTGCCTGTCATGGATGATTTTGAACGCGCCCTAGCCGAAATCGATCGTTCAGGAGACGCTGAATTGTTGAAAGGGGTCGAGCTTATTCAAAACAAACTAAAAGAGACCCTGAAGGCAAAAGGATTGGAGCAAATGGCTGTAGGTGAAGGAGATGCCTTCGATGCAGAAATTCACGAAGCGCTTACTCAAATTCCTGCGCCGGACAAAAAGCTCAAAGGCAAAGTGCTCGACGTGGTCGAAAAAGGATATACCCTAGGCGACAAGATTATACGTCACCCCAAGGTGGTAGTAGGTCAATAATAGGCAAATTATGAAACAGGATTTTTACGATATACTGGGGGTAAGCAAGGATGCTTCGGCGGGCGAAATCAAAAAAGCCTACCGCAAGAAGGCCCTGCAATTCCACCCGGACAAAAACCCCGGTGACCAAGAAGCAGAGGCCAAGTTCAAGGAAGCAGCCGAAGCTTATGAAGTATTGAGTGATGCCGATAAAAAGGCCCGTTACGACCGCTACGGACATGCTGCCTTTGAAGGAGGCGGCTTCGGTGGAGGCGGCATGAATATGGACGACATCTTCAGCCAGTTCGGAGATATTTTCGGAAGTGCCTTTGGCGGGGGTGGATTCGGTGGATTCGGTGGCTTTGGTGGCGGACAGCGTCGCGTCAAAGGAAGTAACCTTCGTATTCGTGTGGGACTGACCCTGGAAGATGTCGCTCATGGGGTAGAAAAGAAAGTCAAGGTACGCCGTAAGGTAAAGGCCGATGGGGTGACCTATAAAACCTGTCCGACCTGCCAAGGTAGTGGTCAGATGACCAAGATTACCAATACCATTTTAGGGCGAATGCAAACAGCGACCACCTGTACTTCTTGTGGTGGAGCCGGGCAAGTTATAGATCATAAACCCGCGGGAGCCGACAACCAAGGATTGGTTGTGGAGGAAGAGACCGTTTCGATCAAGGTGCCGGCAGGAGTAGAAGAGGGGATGCAGCTCAAGGTAACTGGAAAAGGAAATGAAGCCCCCGGTGATTCCATTCCTGGGGACCTTTTGGTGGCCATCGAATTTAAGGAGCACGATACCTTAAAAAGAGATGGTGACAACCTGCACTACGATTTGTACATCAGTTTATCAGAGGCCGTCTTAGGGGGTGCCCGAGAGATCGATACCGTCGATGGCAAGGTGAGAATCAAACTGGAAGCCGGAATTCAATCCGGAAAAATCCTGCGACTTCGAGGCAAAGGGATCAGTAGTCTAAATGGCTATGGCAAAGGAGATCTATTGGTTCATGTGAACGTGTGGACGCCTCAAAACCTCAGTCGTGAACAACGTGAATTTTTCGAGCGCATGCAGGAGGATGATAATTTTGAACCCAAGCCTGAAAAATCCGATAAGTCCTTTTTTGACAGGGTTCGCGATATGTTCTCCTAATCTTCGGAACTGATTAAAATAAAACCGTATATTTGAGCTAGTATTGGTATACCAATATTAATTTTCTTTTTCATAGCAATTTTTTTCCCATCCTTGATCTGATTAAGGGTGGGTTTTTGTTTTTAGAGGGGGCTGGCTTCCCTTCTAGGGTTTTCTTTATATTTGGTAAATTTAGAACTATGGACAACATCCTTGTTGTTGATAGGGTTTCGAAGAAATACGGGGATTACACAGCACTCAACCAACTCTCACTCGAAATTCCTAAGCACTGCATATACGGCCTTTTAGGTCCTAACGGAGCGGGAAAAACTACCCTCATTCGGATCATAAATCAAATCACCTATCCAGACACTGGATCTGTTTATTTTGATGGGGAATTACTCGAACCCCAGCACATCGCTCAAATTGGCTATTTGCCGGAAGAAAGAGGTCTTTACAAGAGCATGAAAGTGGGTGAACAGGCCCTGTACCTGGCTCAGTTAAAAGGGCTGAGTAAGACAGAAGCTAAAAAGCGGCTGAAGTTCTGGTTTGAACGCCTCGAAATTGGGGATTGGTGGAACAAAAAGATCCAGGAGCTTTCCAAAGGGATGGCTCAAAAAATCCAGTTCATCGTCACCGTCCTTCACGAACCAAAACTCCTGATTTTTGATGAACCTTTTAGTGGCTTTGATCCCATCAATGCCAACAAAATAAAGGAAGAAATTCTCTACCTCAAGGAGCAAGGCACCTCCATTATTTTTTCGACTCACCGCATGGAATCGGTTGAAGAGCTCTGCGAGTATATCACCTTGCTCAATGAATCCGAGAAAATTCTGGACGGAAAGCTTTCTGACATTAAAAAGGCCTACAAGAACAATACCTATCAGGTGGGGGTCCGTCTCAATGTGGGCCAAGAACAGGCCTTGGTGCGATTGCAAGATCAATTGAAGGTCTCTAACAGCGCCTATGACCAGGAAGAAAATCTCTTGGATTTTACCTTGAATCTTCCCAGTCCAGATACGCAGCAAGCCCTAGAAGTAATCAATGGATTAGGAATGCTCAGTCATTTTGAAGAAACCATTCCCTCCGCAAACGACATTTTTATCAGAACCGTAGAAGAAAAGCAACAGCATGGGTAAACTCGGTCTGATCATCAAAAGAGAATACCTGGCCAAGGTCAGGAACAAGTCCTTTATCATAATGACTTTCCTCAGCCCCGTGCTGATGGTTGCCATGGTGGTACTTATTTCGTTTTTGGCCAAGGTCAATGACAGCGAGAAACGGGTCATTTCGGTTCTTAATGAATCGTCCTACCTGCCCTGGAGCTTCGAAACCAACCAGAGCATTTCGTATGTGTATCTGCGCGATATCGATTTGGAGGAGGCCATTGATTCTACCCGATCTTTGGGGTTTTATGGGCTCCTGCACATTCCGGACGAACTCAGTTTGGAACAGGCGGCAGACAGCGCTTATTTGTACACCAAAGACAGCCCGGTGAGTTTTGTTTTGGAGCAGCTCGAAGGGGTGTTCGAAAGTGAATTGCGTAAAAAGCGACTCCAAGATCTTGGGCTGAGTCGCAGTGAGTACTTGCAGGTAGATCGGTCCTTTGAGATTCGGGCATCGACTTTTAGCGGGGAAGCCAACATAAAAGGAGTGAGCGAAATCAAAGCCTTTATCGGAGGAGGATTTGGGTATATG
>CAZLGZ010000128.1:0-7635 GCA_964558965.1 uncultured Flavobacteriaceae bacterium | reverse complement strand
AAGAACTCACAGCCTTCTCCATTTCCGGGACTAGAGGTTTCAGCCCTTTTATGGCGTCCTGAAGACTGCGTACCTGGTCAATCACCAAAAGCAAACGCAATCCGCTGCGGGTCTGCTTTTCTTTGAGCTGAAGAGCACGCGGATTGGCCTGAACGTGCTGTAAAATTTTGGTGAAGCGGGGACTTTGGAAGAACTCGGATTGTTGATCGGCCAAGAAGTAACCCATAAGTTTCCCCTTTTTCATGATGATGCGTTCCAGACCTAAGTAGGTGGCCCACCATTTAATTCGTACCGAATCCAGAAGAGCTTCTGCCGGAGAGGGTAGAGCTCCAAAACGGTCGATGAGTTTTTGGCGGTAGACCTCCAATTCTTCTTCGTTTTTCACCGCATTCAGGTCGGTGTAGAGGGTAAGGCGCTCACTGATATTGTTGATGTAGTCATCCGGGAAGAGCAATTCAAAATCTGTATCGAGTTGGGTTTCCTTGACGAACTCTTTGGTGGTTTTGCCTTCCACTTCCTCGTAGAGTTCTTTGAATTCGTTGTCCTTGAGTTCCTCAATGGCTTCGCTTAGGATTTTCTGGTAGGTTTCGAAACCAATTTCATTGATAAAACCACTTTGTTCTCCTCCCAAAAGGTCACCCGCCCCTCGAATTTCTAAATCTTTCATCGCGATATTGAAGCCACTACCCAAATCGGTAAACTGCTCGAGGGCCTCAATGCGCTTGCGGGCTTCGGGAGTCATGGATTCGTAGCCTGGGGTGATAAAGTAGCAGAATGCCCTTTTGTTGCTTCGACCCACTCGGCCGCGCATCTGATGGAGATCGCTTAAACCGAACTGATGCGCGTTGTGGATGAAAATGGTATTGGCATTGCTCACATCCAAGCCACTTTCGACAATGGTGGTCGAAACCAAAACGTCAAAGCGTCCGGCCATAAAGTCGAGCATCAATTCTTCCAATTTTTTACCGTCCATCTGCCCGTGCCCTACGCGGATTTTGGCGTCCGGAACCAGGCGCTGGATCATCCCCGCCACTTCCTGGATGTTTTCTACCCGATTGTGTATAAAGAAGACCTGACCTCCCCGTTGAATCTCGTAAGAGACCCCATCGCGGATGATCTCTTCCTGCAGGCGAATCACCCGACTGTCAATGGGGAAGCGGTTCGGTGGCGGGGTGTTGATGACCGATAGATCCCGCGCCGCCATCAAACTGAATTGAAGGGTTCTCGGAATAGGGGTAGCGGTCAAGGTCAGCACGTCCACATTCTCTTTGATGGATTTGAGCTTGTCTTTAACGGCAACCCCAAATTTTTGCTCTTCATCTACGATAAGCAAGCCCAAATCTTTGAATTGAACTTGTTTGCTCACCAATTGATGTGTGCCGATAATGATATCCAGGCGGCCATTGGCCAAACGCTCCAATACGTCTTTTTTCTCTTTGGCCGTTCTAAAACGGTTGAGGTAATCGACCTGCACAGGCAGATCGGCCATCCGTTTGCGAAAGGTGTTCGCGTGCTGAAAAGCCAAGATAGTCGTCGGAACCAATACAGCGACCTGCTTGCCATTATCTACGGCCTTAAAGGCGGCACGGATGGCGATTTCGGTCTTTCCGAATCCAACATCCCCACAGATAAGACGGTCCATCGGCCGCTCGCTTTCCATGTCTTTTTTGACATCCAGGGTGGCTTTTTCCTGATCCGGGGTGTCTTCAAACAAAAAGGAGGCTTCCAGTTCGTGTTGCAGATAGGAATCCGGGGCGTATTGATAGCCTTTGCGTAAACGTCTTTTGGCGTAGACCTGAATGAGGTTAAAGGCAATTTTCTTAACCCTGGACTTGGTCTTTTGTTTCAGTTTTTTCCAGGCGGCAGAACCAAGCTTGAAGAGCTTAGGCGTGGTGCCGTCCTTGCCGTTGTACTTGCTGATTTTATGAAGAGAGTGGATACTGACATAAAGAATGTCGCGATCCCCATAGATGAGCTTGATCGCCTCCTGTTTCTTCCCTTCCACCTCAATCTTTTGAAGGCCGCCGAACTTTCCGATCCCGTGGTCGATGTGGGTGACAAAATCCCCCATTTCCAATTTATTGAGTTCTTTCAGGGTGATGGCCTGTTGTTTGGCATAGCCATTCTTCAGGTTGAATTTGTGGTAACGTTCAAAAAGCTGGTGATCGGTGTACAGAGCAATACCGGCTTGATGATCAATAAAACCGGCGTAGAGCGGGCAGACCAGGGTGGTATAAGGCACTTCCCCTTCGCCTTCCGCAAATATGTCGGCCAATCGCTGGGCCTGTTGAGGAGTGGCGCAACTGATGGTGTTGGTAAGACCCTCTTCTGTGTTTTCAATCAGGTTGGATCGCAGCAGGTCAAAACGCTTATTGAAGGAGGGCTGGGGCTTTTGCTGCCATTGGATCTCGGGTTCTTCGCTTTTCCACTCGATCCGACTAAAGCTTTCCCATTGCTTTTCTGCACTCTGGCCATCTAAAAAAAGATCGGCCGGCTTGGTATGCTCTATGGGACTTTGCAGTTTATCAAAAGCTTCTTCGGCCTTGACAAAAAGCGCGTTTAAGCTGGCCCGGATTTGGCCGTAATGAAAGGCACACAGGACGGTTTCTGACGGAAGATGCTTAAAAAAGGATTCGCGACTCTCCCCGCTGACCTTGTTTTCTACATTGGGTACCAGGCTAATGCTTTTGACCTTTTCTTCAGACAATTGGGTCTCTACATCAAAGGTCCGCATGCTGTCGACCTCGTCCCCAAAGAATTCGATGCGATAAGGCAAGTCGTGGGAATAAGAGAATACATCGACGATTCCTCCGCGTACCGAAAATTCTCCTGGCTGGGTGACAAAGTCCACCCGTTTGAAATGGTATTCAAAAAGGGTTTCGTTCAAAAAATCCAGGCTTAGGGCGTCGCCAATCGAAAGTTTCAGGCGGTTCTTTTCGAACTCTTTCCGGGTGATCACCTTTTCGAGTAGGGCTTCCGGGTAGGTGACCAGTAACAGCTTTTCTTTTGCGCTTTGCAATCGACTGAGGACCTCAGCACGCAACAAGACATTGGCGTTGTCGGTCTCTTCGATTTCGTATGGTCTTCGGTAACTGGCCGGATAGAACAGCACTTGCTCTTTGGGTAGCAACTGTTCCAAATCGTTGAGGTAGTAGGCGGCTTCTTCCTTGTCTGAACAGATCAAGAGGATGCTCTCTGCCTGTTTTTGAAAGACACTTTTGGCCAAAAAAGACACGCCGGAACCCACCAAACCACTGCTTGAGATCGCCCTTCCTTTTTGGCTTAGAAGCGCGAGAAGGTCTTGTGTTGGTGTTGAATTCGTAAAGGCCTGGGTGATCAGATCGACAGACAAGGGATCGAATTTTTTGCAAATATAGGGGCTTTATAGGGCAATTACCTCTCCCTCGGCCAGAACAAAAACCCGGTCTTTTGGTCCCTGTTTAAGGCTGTGGCTCCCGGTAAAGGCTCCCAAGGCGGGCAGGATCAGCTGTTTGGGTTTCAGAAAGAAACAAGGCAGGCGCAAACTTTGCCTTCCGCTACCTCGCAGAACCACGGCCGGATGGATGTGACCACAGATGTTGATGTATTCTGAAGTATCGGTCGGGTGATGACTTAGGTAAAAAGGGCCCAGTTCCCAATCTTCCACATAGTGAATACCTATTTTTTCGAAGCGGAGTGGAGAGATGATATCGTGGTTCCCGGCGACCAGAATCAATTCTGAAGGGGTGGCCTGGACCCAGTGTTCAAAAAGGTCCCACTCCTTATTCAGGGAAGAATGAAAGAGGTCCCCTAAAAAGACAATTTGAAAAGGCTGAAATTCTTCAACCAGTCGACGCAAGAGAATAAAGTTTTCTTGCACGGCCTGAGTGGGAATGGCTGCTCCGAATTTTCGAAAATGAGAAATCTTGCCCAGGTGAACATCGCTGAGCATCAAGAGCGATCGCTCTTCCCAAAAAAGGGCGCCACTGGGGTGCATCAGCATTTGCTGCCCGCCAATTTCGATGTGGTGATTCATCGGCCTTGTAGTTTTTTGGTCATTTTACGGATGCGATCCGCCAGTTTTTCGGACGACATTTTTTCGCGCAGTCGGTCGGTAATAATCGGAAAAGAAAAGGGAGTCGGTTGACTGCAGTTTCGGATGACCAACTCTTGTTGGGCGATGCGTTCCAAGGCCAGGCGCAGACGGCCTTCTTCCAGCTGGTGTTCAAAAGTTTCTCGGTAGGCTTGGGTGTACAACAAATTATCGGCCTCGTAATCTTTAAAGACATCAAAAAGGAGCTGAGAACTGCTTTGTAGATGCTTCATCTTGATCCCTTTTTCTGGATATCCGGTGAAAACGAGGCCGCTGATCACGGCGATATCTCTGAATTTCCGACGCGCCATTTCGGTAGAGTTCAAACTGTTTTGCAGATCCTCCAGCATATGATCCGTGGTCAGCAAGTTGTTGTCAATGATCTCCTGTAAATCTACGGGCTGGTCAGAGAGCAGCTCAAATCCGTAATCGTTAAAGGCCAACGAAAAGGAAACAGGTCGCATTAAACTGATGCGGTAGGCCAATAGGCTGGCCAGGGCTTCGTGTACAAACCGACCCTCAAAAGGGTAAAAGAGGTGGTGGTGACCTTCACGGGTTTCGAAGTACTCCATCAAGAAGTGGTCGGTCGAAGGGATGATGCTTTCTTTTCGTTGCTGTTCAAAAACGGGGTCCAAGGCCTGTATCTCTGGACTTTGTTCTTCTTTGCTCAGGCGGGCCGAGTATAACTCTTCCCGCAGCAGTTGTGACATTTGGGCGCTCAGGGTGAGTCGTCCACCCATCCAACTGGGGACTTTGGAGGTGCGCTTTTTAGAATTGCGCACCTGCACCTTCATCCCTCTCAGACGTATGAACTCCAAGTTGCGTCCGGCAAAGGTGAACACATCACCGGGATTAAGGCCCGAGACAAACCATTCTTCAATGGAGCCAATATAGCCTCCGCTTTGGTAGTGTACCGACAGGTTGGCATCTCCAACGATGGTTCCCATTTGGAAGCGGTGGCGCATGGCGATTCCTCTGTTGTTCACCTTGAATCGCCCGTCCTCCTCCACTTCAACCTTGCGGTACTCGTCGTAGGATCGCAGACTTTGACTGCCCAGAACCATAAAATTTAATAGCCATTGCCACTGGTCTTCGTCCAGCCCTTGATAACAGAAAGTCGATCGGATTTCGGGCCAAATGTCTTTCGGATAGAAGCCGTCTGATACGGCCAGGGTGGTCAGGTACTGCAGGAGCACATCGTAACTCATCAGATAAGGCATCCGATCTTCTACGGCTTTTTTCTCGACCGCTTTGTGCAGAGCAGAGGCTTCAACCAGTTCCAGGGCATGGGTGGGTAAAAAGTAGATAACACTCGGTTGACCTGGGCGGTGACCGCTGCGGCCTGCTCGTTGGAAAAATCGGGCAACCCCTTTGGGTCCGCCAATTTGAATAACCGTTTCCACCGGTGCAAAGTCTACCCCCAGATCCAGACTGGAGGTACAAACCACGGCCTTAAGGCTTTCGTTGCGGATGGCCTGTTCGACCCACAAGCGGGTTTCTTTGTTGATGCTTCCGTGGTGCATCGCCATCTCGCCCGCAAATTCAGGGTAGCGTTCCAGGATCTTTTGAAACCAGATTTCACACTGGCTTCGGGTATTGGTAAACAGAAGGGTCGTCTTGCTGGATTTGATAATGGGAATAACATCGTCCAGTAAATGCAAACCCAAATGACCGCGCCAAGGAAAGGTCTCCATGGTTTTAGGCAAGAGGCTTTTGACTTCTATTCGCTTTTGGATGTCGGCCCGGATCATGACAGAATTTTCAAAAGCCGGAGAGCCAGGACCCAACAGGACTTCCCGGGCCAAATCCAGGTTGCCAATAGTGGCCGAAATTCCCCAAATCCGAAGGTCCTCAGAAAGGGTTTTTAAACGAGAAAGCGCGAGTTCCATTTGCACGCCCCGCTTACTTCCCATGAGTTCATGCCATTCATCCACCACCACGGCCTGGCAGAGCGCAAAGGTCTTGGGGTAGTTTTTGGAGGAAAGTAGAAGGTGCAAACTTTCGGGAGTTGTAATCAGCAGTTCAGGCATCTGTCGTTTTTGACGACTCCGTTCTTTGGTGGAGGTGTCCCCCGTTCGGATTCCTACCGAAAGAGGCAAGTCCAGGTCCTGGATAATCCGTTCTGCCGACTGAAATATTTCTTGGGAAAGGGCGCGAAGCGGAGTGATCCAGATGGCCCGCAGTCCCCTTTTTGGTTTTGTTTTCTTCTTTTCATCCAAATAGCCAGAAACCCGCAGGCATTCCATGAGAATCGGGAACCAAAGGGCATAGGTTTTTCCGCTTCCCGTCGGAGCGTTCAATAGCCCGTGTTTACCTTCCATATAGGCCCGCCAGGTGTCTTTCTGAAAAGGAAAGGGCTTCCAGCCTTGATCAGAAAACCAGTCTTCGGCCTTTTGCAGCAGAACTTCCTGCTCAGGAAGAAGTGAAGAAGAAGGGGCTTTGCTGTTCACGGTTCTGTTTTTTGGCTATTGGAGGGGAGTAATTTTTTGAGGTCATCCAGGGTATTGGCGTCTTCCGGTTTTTTGTCTTTTCTCCAGCGGGCAATTCTCGGGAACCGGGTAGCCACTCCACTTTTATGCCTGCTTGAAAGGGCGATTCCTTCAAAGGCAATTTCAAAAACCAATTGGGGTTCAACGCTGCGAACAGGACCAAATCGCTCTAAAGTATGTTGCTTGATCCAGCGATCCACTTCCCGGAATTCTGCATCGCTCAATCCCGAATAGGCTTTAGCAAAAGTAAGGAGTTCAGGAGCTCCTCCGTCTTTTGGGTTACCCCAAAGTGCAAAGGTGTAATCTGTGAAGAGGTTACTGCGCCGGCCGTGACCGCGCATGGCATAGGTCAAGACAGCATCAATAGAAAAGGGGTCCACCTTCCACTTCCACCAATCTCCTTTTTTGCGACCCACGCGGTAAGGCGAATCTACTCTTTTTAGCATCAGTCCTTCGCTCCGCATTTCCCGGGAACGTTCCCTTTCTTTTGCTGCGTCTTCCCAACTCTCAAAGGAATAGGGGAGAGATCGTTGCAGAGGAAGGCCTTCAGGCAGAGTGGACAAGAGCTCCTGAAGTCTTTTTTGCCTTTCTTGAAGGGGAGTTTCCCGTAAGTCCTCTCCACGGTCTTCGAGCAGGTCATAGGCTTTAAGGATCACCGGACACGACTCGAGTATCTTCTTAGTCAGTTGCTTTCGTCCAATGCGTTTTTGAAGCAGAGAAAAGTCTCCAATTTGCCCATCCGGATAAGGCAAAAGTTCCCCGTCGAGGACCGTGCCGTCGGGTAGATGTTCCAACAACATCTCAAATTCCGGGTATTTGTCTGTGACCAATTCCTCGCCTCGACTCCAGAGAAAGTGCTTGCCCTTGCGAAAAATCAGTTGGGCCCGAATCCCGTCCCATTTGTGTTCTGCGGACCAGTTCTTGGGATCTTCTTCCTTAAAAAAATCGTCCTCCACAGCGTGGGCCAGAAAAAACGGATAAGGTTTGGACAACTGGTCTTCTTCCCGAGGTTCGAGAACCAACTCTTTGAAGCCGACGGTTTTGGGATCCCAGTTCCCCATCAGGCGGTAGGCC
>CAZLGZ010000127.1:0-7652 GCA_964558965.1 uncultured Flavobacteriaceae bacterium | reverse complement strand
TTTTCCCTTCTTTTATTGATCCTTTTGGAACTTTTGGAGTGAGTAAACCCAAACGAGCCGCTGGATCCGGACGTTCACCTCAATACGAGGCTTCTCGTGCCGGCTTTTACTGGAACGACCACGTGATGCCGGAACAGCGAGCCGTCGAACACTTTAACTACGACAAAAAATCAGCTTCCGCGATGCGTGCTGCAGGATTCGGAGTCGTCAATGCTCACCGCGAAGACGGTATTGCCCGTGGGACAGGGATCCTGGTCGCACTAAATGATCAAGGTAATTCTGCTGAGCGCCTGTTAGAAGACGAATCCGGGCAGTACTTCTCTTTCTCTAAAAGTATTGCCAGCCGTCAATCGTACCCGACCTCTTTAATGGGTTCTACGGCGCTCATGCGTCAACTTTATCACGATATGAATTGGTACCGCTCTGGGCGAGTCGCGACCACCGACCGTTCACTGGAAGCCTTAATAGACAACCAAGGCCTTCCGCAACTTTTTGTCGCGGGGAACCAGGGGAATGTGCTTCGAGCAGCCAAAATCGGAAAGCAATTTGGTATTTCCTATGCCATTCTAGGTGGTGGAGATGAATACGAATACCTGGACAAATTGAAGCAAATGGGCAATATACTCGTGCTGCCCCTCAACTTTCCAGCCGCCTATGAAGTATCAAATCCTTACCAGGCGGATTACGTCAACCTTTCGGATATGCGTCACTGGAATCAGGCTCCTTCTAACGCCGCACAGGTTTCTAAAGCAGGAATTCCTTTTGCTTTGACCACACAGGGACTCAAGTCACCGAAAGAGTTTTTGGGTGCTGTTCGCAAAGCGATGAAATACGGACTGAGCGAAGAACAAGCACTGCGTGCCTTGACCATGACTCCTGCCCAAATATTGGGTCAGACCGCCAAAGTGGGGAGTTTAGAAAAGGGCAAATGGGCGAATTTTGTGATCGCCTCTGGCGCTCCTTTTGACGCTTCAACTACGTATTTTGAAAACTGGGTACAGGGCAAAAAGCACATACTCGCCGATATGGACCTTATTGATCTGCGGGGTGACTACACCTTAAACGCCGGTGGATTGGTCACCAAAATGAGCATCAGCGGGACTGCTTCAAAACCCAAGATCAAAGTATCCAAAGATTCAACGGACTATCCGTCTAAAATCACCTATAAAGACAACTGGTTGGCTGTTCGTTTTACCACGGATGCAGGGGATCTCTATCGCCTGACCGGTAAAGTAATGGAGAACAACCAGATCATTCGTGGGCGCCTTTTGCTTCCCAATGGTCAAGAAAGCCAGTTTCGAGCAAACTTAACGGAGGCCTTTGCCGAAAAAGAAAAGAAAGCCAAAACGGAGGAAGCTCCAGAAGTGCTTCCATTGCTCTATCCCAACGTGGGCTATGGAAACGCCCAGAAACCCCAATCCCAGGATGTGCTCTTCAAAGGAGCAACGGTCTGGACGGGAACCGAGATTCTGGAAAATACCGATGTACTGGTTAAAAAAGGAAAGATTGCCAAAGTAGGCAAAGACCTGAAAGCTTCCGGAGCTCAGGTAATCGACGCAACCGGGAAGCACCTGACTGCAGGAATCATCGATGAGCATTCCCACATCGCAGGATTGAGCATTAATGAAGCTGGACACAACTCCTCTGCTGAAGTGAGAATGAAAGACGTAGTCGACCCCAAGGACATTGATATTTACCGCAATCTCGCCGGGGGTGTCACCACCATTCAATTGCTCCACGGATCGGCCAATCCGATTGGTGGACGCTCCGCGATTCTGAAACTGAAATGGGGAGAGGATGCCGAAGGACTCTTATTCCCCGATGCGCCTAAGTTCATCAAGTTTGCCTTGGGTGAAAATGTCAAGCAGTCCAACTGGCAGAGCTATTCTCGTTTCCCACAAACCCGTATGGGAGTAGAACAAGTTTTCATCAATTACTTCCAAAGAGCGCGCGAATATGGCAAGCTCAAGGCCAGTGGCCAACCCTTCCGCTACGATGAAGAGATGGAAGTTATGCTGGAGATCCTCAACAAGGAGCGTTTTATTAGTTGTCACTCCTACGTTCAGAGCGAAATCAATATGCTGATGAAGGTGGCCGAGAAATTCAATTTCCGTGTCAACACCTTTACTCACATCTTGGAAGGCTACAAGGTGGCCGATAAAATGGCCGAACACGGAGTTGGTGGATCGACCTTCAGTGATTGGTGGGCCTACAAATACGAGGTAAAAGACGCCATCCCTTTTAACGCTGCCATTATGCACCGCGCAGGGGTAACGGTTGCCATCAATAGTGATGACGCCGAAATGTCTCGTCGTTTGAACCAAGAAGCTGCCAAAACCGTAAAATACGGGGGCATGTCCGAAATTGAAGCCTGGCAAATGGTCACCCTGAATGCCGCAAAACTCTTGCGTATAGACAACCGTGTTGGAAGTATCGAAAAAGGAAAAGATGCCGACCTTGTTCTTTGGTCTGATCACCCGCTTTCGGTTTATGCCAAAGCCGAAAAAACCATGATTGAAGGGGCTGTTTACTTTGACAAGCAACAGGATTTAGCCAAGAGAACGGCCATCGACGAGCAAAAGAATATGCTCGTTCGCAAGATGTTGAAAGTAAAAGCCAGTGGAGGCAAAACACAGCCTGCAAGACAAAACAAAAAACCGCGTTTCGAATGCGAAACGCTCTAAAAAGACAAGATGAAAAAATTCAATATACTCTTTAGCTTTTTGTTGGGTCTTGTACTGACCTATGCCCAACAAACCCCTGCTCCGGCGCAGACCGAGGCCTTCACCATTGAAGGAGCCACGGCCCACTTGGGGAACGGAAAAGTGATCGAAAACTCCCTCTTGATGTTTGCCGATGGCAAACTGACCTTTGTCGGTGATGCGAGAACGCGTATTGCTCGTCAGGGAAAAGTCATTCAGGCAAGCGGAATGCATGTCTACCCTGGTTTTATTGCTCCAGGGAAGTCGCTTGGTCTGGTCGAGATCAATGCGGTACGTGCCTCTGATGACCAAGATGAACTCGGAGGGATAATCCCGCATGTTCGCAGTATAATTGCCTACAATGCAGAATCTCAAGTGGTCGAAAGTTTACGCCCCAATGGTGTTCTGCTTTCGCAGATCACCCCCAAGGGTGGTCGAATTTCAGGAACCTCTTCCATCGTACAGTTGGATGCCTGGAATTGGGAAGATGCCCTGGTTAAAGAAGACGACGGCGTACACCTGAATTGGCCAAACTCCTTCAGGAGAGGACGCTGGTGGTTAGGGGAACCTCGAGGTTTTCAACCCAATAAGCAATACGCTAATCAGGTAGAAGAAGTCGCGAATTTCATGACGGAATCCGCCGCCTATGGCAAAGGCCCCAGCAGTATCCAAAACCCGGCCATGGAAGCCATGCAGAAGCTTTTTAACGGAAGCGGAAAACTCTACATCTATGCCGACGGAGAAAGAGAAATCATCGATGCGGTAACCACCGCCAAGGCGACCGGGGTTAAGGAAGTCGTCCTTGTTGGAGGATATCAAGCCGTAGGTGTGGCTGATCTTCTTAAAAAACACCAGGTACCTGTTCTTGTACAAAGTACGCACAGCCTGCCCCGCTCCGAAGATCACGACTACGACTACGCCTATAAATTGCCTCGTCTTTTGGTCGACGCCGGTTTGCTAGTCGGTCTTCAAAATGCCAGTGCTAGCAACTTTCAAACGAGAAACCTTCCCTTTTATGCCGGGCAAGTGGTCGGGCAAGGGCTAGACAAGGAAGTAGCCTTGCAATTGATTTCGGGTAACACCGCAAAAATACTCGGCATTGATTCCGATTACGGGACCCTGGAAGTCGGGAAAAGTGCTACCCTATTCATCTCTAAAGGAGATGCACTGGATATGCGAGGGAATCAATTGACTCATGCCTTTATTGACGGCCGCCTCATCAGTCTCGAAAGTCACCAGACCGAACTGTGGAAGCGATACGAAGGAAAGTACCAGAGACAGTAAATCGAATGAAAGAAATAAGCAGTCTACAGAACCCCTTAGTCAAAAAGGTTCTGCTGCTCAAAGACAAAGGCCGGTTGCGAAAAGAAACCGGCCTTTTTGTCATTGAAGGGATCCAAGAAGTTGAACTTGCCCTGGAAGCGGGCTACCGCTTTTCTCATTTATTTATTCGAGAGGATACTTCTCCAAAAGAAGACCTCATTCATCGAAGTCAGGCCGAAGAACTTATTCGGGTTTCCGACAAGGTCTATGCAAAGTTGGCTCACCGAGGCAGTACCGAAGGATTAATCGGACTGGCTTACGCTCAGAGCCACCGTTTGGAAGATCTTAAATTACCAGGCGAAAATCCCCTAGTTTTAGTCGCCGAAGCTCCTGAAAAACCAGGGAATATAGGCGCTCTATTGCGCACAGCAAGAGCCGCTGGCGTAGATGCCGTTTGCATCGCCAATCCGCGTTCAGACCTCTATCATCCCAACATCATCCGCTCCAGTGTCGGCTGTCTTTTTGGATTGCCCATCGCCCTAGCGAGTTCGACGGAAACCCTGGAATTCCTGGAACAGAAAAACATTGGAATTTATGCCGCTGCATTGGAAGGTTCCATCTCTTATTTGGAGGCCGATTATACAGGCGCTTGTGCCCTAGTTGTCGGCACAGAATCCACAGGCTTAGGGGAAGAATGGCTAGCAGAATCTCATACGGTCGTACGCATTCCCATGAAAGACCGCATTGACTCTCTGAATGTTTCTGTAGCCACGGGGATCCTTATCTATGAGGCCCTTCGACAGCGTACAATGTCCTGATTTCCAATTTATCAGAGGTATTTTTCTGAGAATTCCAGGACGATTCCCTGCTTAGTTTATACTCATTAAAAGACAAAGATTGCGTACTTTTATAGGTTCATGACGGAAATCGATCTCGAACAGGAAAACAAGGAAATCGGCCGGGCTTATAAGGAGCTTCTGCGGACCAGTTATCAGACGCTCAGCGCCGATGATAAAAAACTGATTCGTTCTGCTTTTGATGTTGCCGTTGACGCACATAAAGAGCAAAGAAGAAAGTCTGGAGAAGCCTATATATTTCACCCGATTGCAGTCGCCAAAATTGTGGCTTCTGAAATCGGTTTGGACGGGGTTTCCATTGCGGCAGCCCTGTTGCACGATGTGGTCGAAGATACCCCTTACACCTTAGACGATATTGAACGTCTTTTTGGAGAATCAGTCGCCCGTATTGTAAATGGCTTGACCAAGATTGCACACCTGAAAAAGGACAAAGACATCAGTCAACAGGCGGAGAATTTCCGCAAAATGTTACTGACGCTTCACGATGATGTTCGGGTGATTATCATCAAAATTGCTGACCGTTATCACAATATGCTCACCCTGGATTCCATGCCGGAAGACAAGCAGGTGAAAATTGCATCCGAAACCCTATATATCTACGCGCCCCTGGCCCACCGAATCGGCTTGTACAACATCAAGAACGAATTGGAGGATCTCAGTTTGAAGTACACCGAACCGGAAGTGTACAAAGACATTCAAGTCAAAATTGAAGATACAGAGGACGAAAACGAAGAATATATTCAAGATTTCGCGGATGTCATTCGCTCCTCTCTCGACAAAGAAAAACTGCACTACGAGATTCAGGGACGGATGAAATCGATCTTTTCGATCCGCCGGAAGATGAAGGCACAGAATGTCGGCTTTGACGAGATTTACGACAAGTTTGCCATTCGCATCATCTACAAGTCCAAGCAAAATCAAGAGAAGTTTATTGCCTGGAAAATCTACTCCATTGTCACCGATCACTTTACCCCCAACCCGGTACGCCTGAGGGACTGGATTACCTCTCCTAAATCTACTGGCTACGAAGCTCTGCACATCACGGTAATGGGGCCTGGAGGCAAATGGGTCGAAGTACAGATCCGAAGTGAACGCATGCATGAAATCGCTGAAAAAGGCTATGCAGCACACTTCAAATACAAGCACGGAGAACAGAAAGAAGTAGGCATTGAGGTCTGGCTAAACCGCTTACAGGAAGCCTTGGAAAACGCCAACGGCAATGCCGTAGACTTTGTAGAAGAGTTCAAACTCAACTTATACTCCAAAGAGATCTTTGTCTTTACACCAAAAGGAGAACTAAAAAGTTTACCCAAAGGTGCTACACCTTTGGATTTTGCTTTTCACGTGCACACCGAAGTCGGGCTAAAAACGCGGGGGGCAAAAGTGAATGGAAAACTCGTTCCCCTAAACACCGTCTTGCACAGTGGGGATCAGGTCGAAATCATCACTTCAGAAAGTGCCAAACCCAATCAGAACTGGTTGGATTACTCGCATACCGCTCGGGCTATTTCCAAGATTAAATCGGCCTTACGAGAAGAAAAGAAAGAAATCGCGGAAGAGGGTAAGGAGATTTTGAGAAGAAAGCTCAAGTCCCAGAAAATAAAACTCAATGAAGAGGTCATCAACAAGATGGTCATTTACTTCAAACTGAAAACGAGTTTGGATTTATTTTACCGCGTTGGGAATGGAATCATTGAAAATCAAAAGATCAAGGAGTTCGCAAGCTCTTATCATAATGCCTTCCTGAACTTCTTCAAGAATAAGATACGCCGCTCCCCTTCTTTACCCGACATCAACAAGGAGGAGATTACGGCCAATTACGACATGCTGGTCTTTGGCAGCGAGGAAGAAAAATTGAATTACAAGCTTTCCGAATGCTGTAATCCAATTCCGGGTGACGATGTGTTTGGCTTTATAACCGTTAATGACGGAATCAAGGTGCACAAGAAGAATTGCCCCAATTCCATTTCTCTGCAATCCAACTTTGCCTACCGAATCATAAGCGCCAAGTGGATCGACTCCACTCAGGAAGAGTTTACGGCCGATATTAAACTCACCGGAATTGATAATATGGGACTGATCAACGAGATCACCAATATCATTTCGGAGCACATGCATGTCAATATGAAAAACCTGAATTTCAGTACGGAAGGCGGGACTTTTTCAGGACGCATTGCCGTGGTGGTCAAAAACAACTCTATCCTTAAAAAGCTGATTAACAACCTAAAGCAGGTTCAAGGTATCGATAAAGTGGCACGGATATAATTTTTCGCCTAACTTTGTGTGCTTAGTAGTCATAGTTCATGTCAAAAGCTGAAAATCAAGAAATCGTCAAGAATGTTTTTACTTCCTTTTTGGAAGAAAACGGACACCGCAAAACCCCAGAGCGGTACGCTATTTTACAAGAGATTTACGACAGCGATGAACACTTTGATGTAGAGTCTTTGTACATCAAAATGAAAACCAAAAACTACCGGGTCAGTCGAGCCACCTTGTACAACACCATCGAACTTCTGATGGATTGTAAATTGGTGCGCAAGCACCAGTTCGGCAACAACCACGCCCAGTACGAGAAGTCCTATTTTGACCGACAACACGATCACGTCATCCTAACCGATACAGGAGAAGTGGTCGAATTCTGTGATCCTCGGATCGAGTCGATCAAAAAGACCATAGAAGAGGTTTTCGACATTACCATTAGCAACCACTCGCTCTATTTCTACGGAGAGCGCAACGAAAAACAATAAACCACAAACCACATGGTGGATTTACTACTCGGTCTTCAATGGGGAGACGAAGGAAAAGGAAAAATTGTTGATGTTTTAACCCA
>CAZLGZ010000126.1:0-7663 GCA_964558965.1 uncultured Flavobacteriaceae bacterium | reverse complement strand
TTTTTGGAGTGGTAAAACAGCGATTCCGCTGAAGCTTACTTCACTACCTCGGTCCGCCCTATGAATATCAAACAGCTCTCGCTTCTGAATTACAAGAATTTTGATTCGCTCGAGCTGGAGTTTTCCGCCTCCATCAATTGTATCGCTGGGGCCAATGGCATCGGGAAGACGACCGTCTTGGATGCCATTTATCACCTTTCTTACGGCAAGGGGTATTTTAACCCACTAAGTACCCAAAATATCAAACACGGAGAGGAGCTTTTCTTGATCGAAGGACAGTTCGAAAAGAACGGATCAACCGAAAAAATCAGCTGCGGTTTTAAGAAAGGGGCTAAAAAAATCCTCAAACGCAACGGGAAGCTCTACGACAGAATAACAGAGCACATTGGGTTATTGCCGGTGGTAATGATTTCTCCTGCCGACCGGGACCTCATCTCCGAAGGAAGCGATGTACGCCGCAAGTTCATCGACGGAAATATTTCGCAAGCCGATTCCACATATCTCGAAAATTTATTGGCCTACCAACGGGTCTTGAGTCAGCGCAACGCCCTACTCAAGTTCTTTGCTGCCAATCACACCTTTGATGCCGAAAACCTGGCGATCTACGACGAGCAATTGCACTTTTACGGAAGTTCAATTTATGAAAAGAGACAAGCCTTTTTAACGGAATTCACTCCCCTATTTCTCGAGCAATACCGCATCATCTCGGGTGAAAAAGAGAATATCGCACTGGAGTACCACAGCGGTCTGCACCAGAAAAATACACTGGAGCTGCTGCAAGAAAATCAAGCCAAAGACCGGGCATTACAATACACTTCAGTAGGCATTCACAAAGATGATCTCCGTTTCGAAATTGAGGGCTACCCGATGAAAAAGTTTGGCAGTCAAGGGCAGCAGAAGTCCTTTTTGATCGCTCTAAAACTTGCCCAATTCCAGTTCTTAAGAACCCAATCAGGCACGACTCCGATTCTTTTGTTAGATGATGTTTTTGACAAGCTGGACGAAAACCGCGTGGCCCAATTGGTCAAGCTTGTAAAAGGCGAAGAATACGAACAAATATTCATTACCGACACCCATCCTGAGCGAACAGAAGAGATTGTGAAGGCGACCGGAGAGGGGTATAAAATGTTTACCTTGTCTTCATGAAAAAAAGCCTACTCATCCTTGTCGTCAGCGCTCTACTGAGTGCATGCAACTCAAGTCAAGCCCCAAAAGACCTCAGTCAATTGGAAGGCTACTGGGAGATTGAAAAGGCTGTATTTGCGGAAGGCGAAGAAAAGATTTACGGGGTCAACACCACGATCGATTACTTCTTCTTCGAAGATCCAAGGGGTTATCGAAAAAAAGTACAACCCCAGTTGGATGGTCAGTACCTGACCTCTGATGATGCACAGAATTTTCGGTGCAGCATTTTAGAAGACGGAAGTGTCGTTCTGGAATACAGCAACGGAGACCTGCAATGGCAGGAGGAATTGACCTATCTCGACCAGGACCGTTTGGAATTGGTCAGTGAGCAACAGATCAAGTACGTCTATAAACGCTACGAACCCCTGGACTTATGAACCCCAAAGAAGAGTTTCGTCTTTCGAATAAAATGCAGGAGTTTCTGCAAAACACCCGCCTGGAAAAAGGCTTGAATAAGGTGCGGGCAGAACATGCCTGGACGGAACAAATGGGTCCGGGAATTGCCAATTACACCCAGGAAGTATGGTGGCACAATGGCTGCCTGAACGTGCGACTTACCTCCGCTCCTTTGCGCCAGGAACTATTGATGGGCAAGTCCAAAATAATAAAGCTCCTGAACGAGCACCTCGGAGAAGAGCTTATTCAAGAGCTTAAATTGTTATAGGAAGTTCCTCTTAGAAGATCTCGCGACCAGAAAAATGGAAGGCGCCTTCGATGGCAGCGTTCTCATCGCTATCTGATCCGTGAACCGCGTTTTCAGCGATATCGGTAGCGAACATTTTACGGATAGTTCCTTCTGCAGCCTCCGCTGGGTTTGTCGATCCGATCAAAACACGGAAATCCTCAACAGCATTGTCTTTTTCTAGAATAGCAGCAACAATAGGACCTCTGCTCATAAACGCAACAAGTTCGCCGTAGAATGGGCGCTCGCTGTGTATAGCGTAGAACTGCTCGGCATCACGCTGGCTTAAATGAGTATACTTCATCGCTACAATTTTAAATCCTGCAGCGGTAATTTTCTCTAGGATGGCTCCGATGTGTCCTTTTTCAACCGCATCAGGCTTAATCATGGTAAAAGTTCTGTTTCCAGACATGTTTCAAAAATTTTGGCAAAAATACGCTTTTTAAAGTGCCTTACAACCTCTTTACAGTTTAATAAAACTGGCGAAAGCTCTGTAATACCTTCCCTTCTTCCCCTCTAATTTCAAAAACAGCCAGTCCGCTGTCAACATCGAGCCGGATAAGTCCAAAACTTTTTTCGAACTGCACTTCCCCTATTCGGTGTCTGTTGGGCTCTCCACTAAAGCTGGAGTAGGAATGGGTTAAGCCGCTACTTGTAAAATCCCAAAGAGGATACTCCAGGCCTTGGAGTTCCTTTTTCGAAAACTCCGAGATGTGGCGATCGCCACTGATAAAGAAGACTCCTTTCGCCCCGCTCTCTTGAATGAGCTTTTCCATACGCCGCATTTCATCGGGCATATTGGCCCATTTTTCAAAACCGTGTTCCTCCGAAATAAATTGGATACTACTGACCAGTAAGTTAAATCGTGCTTTGGAGGCTTTGAGCTCGACTTCCAGCCATTTCCATTGGGCTTCGCCCAGCATATTTTGCCCGGCAGCCGCGGTGGGTGCGTAACGCTTTTTCCCTTCGCCCTTTTTCAATGCTGTCCTGAAGTAGCGCGTATCCAATACGAATACGCGAATTTCCTGCCCTTGATGCTTGTAGGAATGAACGGTGTAAACCCCTTCCTGTTCGCGTCTTGGGCTGTCTTTTGGAACCCCCAGAAAATCGAGTAGTAGTTGCTGGCTTTCGGCCTTTTTGTCAAATTCGGTGCCTCCGTCATTCAGCCCATAATCGTGGTCATCCCAGGTGCCTATCACCGGGGTATTCTCAAGGAGTTGAGCATAGCCCGGAACGGCATTCTGCGCCTCGTACATGGCTTTCATGGCCTCCATGTCAGCGGTATCGGCATAGATGTTATCTCCACCCCAAATCCAAAGGTCAGGACGAAGATGGGTAACACTTCCCCAGAAAGGATTGGGTTGATCGACTTTGTTACAGGACCCAAAAGCGATGACGAACTCCTCTTTCTTTTCGGTCGGTTCGACAGTCGATTTACAACCGATTAAAAACAGCCCTGCGATCAGGTAAGAAACAAGGAATCCTCTGAAGGTCAATAGATCAACTCTTTTCATTTTACAGCTGGGTTTATCACTCTTCTCCACAACCGTAAAAGGGTGCTCGAAAAGCCGTTCAAAGGTAGTCGTTATGAAATTACCCCTGTGTTAATTGTTGTATCTTCGCAATCATGAAAAAAACGGACTGGCAGTCGCTGAAAGAAAGGCTTTCTTCTCCCTTAAAAATTGTTGTGATACCCCATAAAAACCCGGATGGAGACGCCATGGGCTCTTGTCTGGCGTGGGCCCGTTATCTTCAAAAAACAGGACATGAGGTCAAGGTAATTGCACCCAACGAATACCCTAAATTTTTGAAGTGGATGCCCGGGGATGATCAGGTAATGATCTACGACCATGCCGCGGGACATGCGGAGCGTTTGATTCTAGCCGCCGATCTTTTGTGTACCCTTGATTTTAATGCCCTCTCTCGAGCGGGTAATATGCTAAAATCCCTGGAAAAAGCACAAGGAGAATTCCTGATGATCGACCACCACCAGCAGCCCGATGACTACGCGCGTTACACCTATTCTCTGCCCCACCTCAGTTCCACCTGTGAAATGGTTTACGGAGCGATGAAGGAACTAGGGGATCTCGAGCTTCTGGATGCCGAAATGTCCGGATGCCTGTATGCAGGCATTATGACGGATACCGGCTCCTTCAAGTACCCGGCCACGACAGCCGAAACCCATCGTGTGGTGGCTCATTTGATTGAAACCGGTGCTGATCACAGTCTTATTCAGCGCCTTATTTTCGACAACAACTCCCCTGCTCGTCTAAACCTTTTAGGTTGCGCTTTAAGCAATATGGTTCAACTCCCAGAAATGTCAACGGCCTATATGTCGTTGAGCCAAGAAGAACTAGATGCGGAAGGATACAGCAAAGGCGATACGGAAGGATTTGTCAACTACGGCCTGAGTATTGAAGGGATTCGCTTTGCTGTCCTGTTTACCGAGAACAAGGAAGAGGGTATCATTAAAATATCATTCCGCTCGATCGGCGACTTTTCTGTGAACTCTTTTGCGCGGGAACACTTTGAAGGTGGAGGTCACCAAAATGCGGCTGGAGGCCGAAGTCGATTATCTTTGCAAGAGACCTTGCAGCGATTTGAATCCCTGCTACCCCCATACCAAAAAGAATTGCAATCACCATGAACAAACGCATTGGCCATTTCCTCCCCCTCTTCTTGACTCTACTGATATTGTCAAGTTGCAGCACACCGGAGGCACGGAGACCGGTACAAGTCCGCTCCGGAAGTTTTATTCAACAATCCGCTCAACGCAGTAAAAAGTTATTGGCCGAAGAAGAAAAACTCATCGAAAAGTTGATTGCTCAAGATTCTTCTCAGACCTATATAAGAAGTGGTAACGGCTATTGGTACACCGTCATCGAGAGAGATTCTTCCCTGTTGTCGGAAAAGCCCGAAAACTTCTTGCCCACTAAGGGGGATCGCACCCAAATTCGACTGGAATACCAAAAATTAAATGGTTCCCCGTATTATTTGGCGGATACTTTGCGTTATTACGTGGACGAACAAGCCGTTTTTCCAGGATTACAGAGCAGTATTAAGGAGATGTATCCCGGAGATAAATTGCGCTTTTTCTTCCCTTCCGCTCTGGCCTTTGGCTATCCGGGGGATGGGGATCAAATTGCCCCCAACAGCCCCATACGGGCAGAAATTGAATTGCTAGAACTGATTAAAAAACAAGACAGTACTCAGAATTAAACCTATGAAATACCTGATTCGTTCCCTCGCTTTTGTGGTGCTATTAGCATCTTGTAAGACCAGCAAATTTCCTGATTTGGAAGACGGAATCTACGCTGATATCCAAACCAACAAAGGAGATATGTTGGTGCAATTGGAATACGAAAAAACACCCTTGACCGTCGCCAACTTTGTGAGTTTGGCAGAAGGAAACAGTGAATTTGTCAGTGAAGAGTTCAAGGGCAAGAGCTACTACGATGGCCTTATCTTTCACCGGGTCATGAAAGGCTTTATGATTCAAGGGGGAGACCCGCTGGGGAACGGAACCGGAAACCCGGGTTACCGTTTTGCAGATGAGTTCAATGACTCCCTGAAACACGACAAAAAAGGAGTCATCTCCATGGCCAATGGCGGCCCAAACACCAACGGAAGCCAGTTCTTTATTACCCATGGCACCCCGACTCACCTGGACGGGGTTCACTCGGTTTTTGGTGAGGTTATTCAAGGCCTAGACATTATTGACTCCATTGCGAATGTCCCTGTAGCAGCAGGCAACAAACCGGTAGATTCCGTGATCATGGATCATATCGAGATCATTCGCCAAGGAAAGGCCGCTAAGAAATTTGATGCCCTGCAGATCATGAAGGACTACTTCGCCGAAGAGGAGGCCCGTGTTGCCGAGATGAAAAAGAAGAAAGAGGCGTTCTTAGCAGAGGCAGCGGCCCAAAAAGAAAAAGCGGAGCTCACAGAAACCGGTTTGATGTGGCTGATGCTAAAAGAAGGTGACGGTCCAAAGCCGAAAGAAGGAGATTTCGTGATGGTACACTACGCGGGATGGTTGGCCGATGGCACCCTGATAGACACGAGTGATAAGGCCATTGCAGAGCAAGACGAAAACTTTGGTCGTATTTTTCAAATGCACCGCGGACAATTTGGACCGACTCAAATGTTGAACAGTCCGGACGCCCCATTAATTCCGGGCTTCCGTGAAGGATTAGCATTGATGAAGGAAGGCGATAAAGTGCGTTTCTTTATTCCGGGTTACCTCGGGTTCGGAGATCGTCCTCGTGGACCTATTCCTGCCAACGCAGACCTGATTTTCGACATCGAAATTCTTCCTTCGGAACAACAATAAGAAGCCTATGCTTCGGTTGCGACTAAACCAGTGGAAAGTCCGTGATTATTTGGTGCTCTTATTGCCCATACAGATCGGCATCGTGCAGCTTTTATCACAATCCCCTGAATTTGTCGAACGCTATTACAGTACAGGATTATATCCACTTTTAGGGCAGCTCAACCGGCTGCTCTGGGGGTGGATTCCTCTTTCTGTGGGAGACCTGATGTACACCCTGTCTGGTCTCTGGGCCATTCGAAGCCTGTACAAAACTCTGCGTCATTTTCGGAGCAATACCTGGTTTAAAATCAAAGGTATTCTGGCGACAATCAGTGTCGTGTATGGAGCATTTTACCTCCTCTGGGGCCTCAATTATTTTCGACTCCCCCTCGAACAGCAACTCGGCATCTCCACCGAGTACAGCACGGAAGAACTGCTCGATTTAACCGGGCGAATGGTGAGCTACATCAATGCCATTCAAGAAAACATCACCTTAGACAGTACAGCTCCTGTGCAGCCGAATGCAAGCAGAACCGAAGTCTATCAAAAAATTGCCGAGACTTACGCAACGGCCAGTCAAAGGCATCCTATTTTAACCTACCACTATCCAAGCCAAAAGACTTCACTCTATTCGGTTCCCCTTTCTTATATGGGTTATGGAGGTTACCTGAACCCTTTCTCGGGAGAAGCCCAGGTAAATGGTCAGATCCCTTCCTTTCGCTGGCCGTCCGTTGCGGCCCACGAAGTGGGGCATCAATTGGGCTATTCTGCGGAAGACGACACCAATTTCTTGGGCTATTGGCTGTGTTTTCAGTCAGACAACTACCAGGTGCAATACGCTGCCTATTCTTCTGCTCTGGCCTATCTCTTAGGGGACCTAAGAAGAAGAGATCCGGAAGCTTTTACCTATTACTTCGATTTATTAAATGAAGGGGTTAAAGAAAATTACCGGGAACTGCGCCGTTTTTGGGACGCCCACGAAAATCCAACGGAGCCTATCTTTAAAGCCCTGTTTGACAGTTACCTAAAAGTGAATCAACAAACCGCAGGCATCACTTCCTACAGCCGTGTAGTCGCCCTGCTCATTGGATACCACCGTATCGATCCTTTCATTCCTCCTTCCTCCATCCCGGTTCCCTAGGATTCTCGTACCTTTAGAGGTACTTTAATCTAAACACAAGAATGAAGAATTTACGAATGCTCATGCTGTTCCTCCTTGTGGGAAGTAGTATGATGGCCCAGGAATACTTTCCGAAGAATGACGGGGTCAAAACAACAAACACCAACGCGTACTTACTAACCAACGCCACGCTCTATCTCAAACCCGGTCAGGTCATCCAAAACGGAAGCCTGTTGATCAAGGAAGGTAAAATTGCCGCTGTTGGCAGTTCTGTTACCGCTCCTGCCAATGCCGTGGTTATCGACCTTCAGGGAAAAAGTATTTTCCCTTCTTTTATTGATCCTTTTGGAACTTTTGGAGTGAG
>CAZLGZ010000125.1:0-7761 GCA_964558965.1 uncultured Flavobacteriaceae bacterium | reverse complement strand
CCCTGATGGATCATATACCATCTCAGCTACGGCCTACAGCGAGGCCAGTGGAGGCGGATCTGTGGTAGGAGAGACCCTGACCCTTAATTTTGAAATAGGGGGTGTTCAGCCGTTGCAGGCGAGCCTGACGCTAACCAAGCCAAAGGAATTCAGTATTTCACCGAATCCAGTACGTGAAAAATTGCAGATTGCTCCTAGAAATGCCTCAATTATGAGAATTCAGGAAGTGGCTATCTACGATGTCACTGGGCGATTGGTCAGTCGACGTCTATTGGCGAATGTGCGAGCAGAAGAAGCTACTACTGATATCACCAACTTAGAAGAGGGTATTTACACTGTGGTAATTCGCAGAGAAGACTTCAATACAGAAGCCCACAAAGTGATAATAATCAAATAAGAATAGACCTGTTAATCAAGGAAAAAGTTGACGCCGTTCATCACTTTTTCCTTGATGAAAGGGGTCATGTTCTTTGGGATTTTTCCTTTTTTCAGACTTTGAATGTGGTTGGTGTTGTGCACATCTGAACCTATAAAATCAACTAGTCCTTCCTTCAAAAGATGGAAGGATTCTTTTTGTATGGTGGTTCCGTAGTGACCTGCCAGAGACAACAGGTTCACTTGAAAATAGATTCCCATACTCTTGTAGCGTTGATAGCGAGAGATATCTCCGTGCAAGAAGGCGTAGCGTTCCGGGTGAGCCAAAATCGGAAAATAACCCATGTTCTGGGTCTTGGTAATGGCGGCATCAAAGTTGAGGCTCGGTTGCAGAAAAGACATTTCTACCAGCATGTATTGCTTCTTCATTGGAACGATTTGTTTCTCGTCCAAAAAACTTTCGTACTGTACATCGACCAAGTGCTCTGCGGCCTTATCAATCGATACAGCATGAAGATCCGGGTGCTTGTGGATTTCGCTGATCAAGGATTGGTAGGACTGATCAATGCTTTCAGGCGTATTCGGATAAAGGTCTGAATGAATATGAGGAGTGGCAATGAAATCGGTAATACCAAAGGCGTTAAAAGCCCGCAGAAGAGCCAAAGAGTCGTCTAAATTTTTTGCTCCATCATCAATTCCCGGAAGAATATGATTGTGCATATCGATCATGCCTTCCAGCTGATCAACCAAATAAGTACTCTTGTTAAAGATGCCAAACATCGGGTTTCATTTTCAGAAAGGAAATATACTTGATATTTCGGAGAGGAACTTGTGAAAAGCAGGAAGAAATCAGTGAAATTTCCCAACCTTGATTCCAAAAAAGATCATTCGAGGAAGTGCCGGACCATAGATGTAATCCGAGTCGCGCAAAGGACCTACTTCAAAATCGTCCTGGTAACTGTTGAATAGGTTTTTGACCCCGGTACTCAAGGTGATCATAAAATCCTCCTGAATATCAAAGTGGGTTTCCAGTTTAAGGTTGACATCAAAAAAGGCTGAGCTTCGGTTGAGGGCAAGGGCTCCATCGGCGTTAATTACCCGAGGTATCGTCATAGGACCGGTGTATTGACCACTTATATCGGCCGTGAAGAACTCAGAAGGCTTCCAGGTGGTATTGATAAAGCCGTAGAGTTTTGGAATTCGAACAAATTCATCGATCAATACCGCAGGATCAGAGGCTCCTTCTTCTGGTTCGTACAAGGCCTGAGGCTCGTCGTACTGAGAACTCTGTAGAGTGCCTCCCAATTGAAAAACCCAATCCGGATTCGGCGAGAAACCCAGTTCAAAATTAGTTCCGTATACCTGTGCGCCCTGTCCATTGCGGACTTCTTCCAATATGGAGCCATTGGCCAAGACCGCACCTGTACTCACGGTGGTAAAAGGGTCCGAAAGTCGGGTCAGAAAACCCTCCAAAAGTACATCCCATTGGCGCAGGTTTTGTACAGACGTAAAATTCATCGAGGCAGTAAAGGCATCCGAGTACTCTGTTCGCAGGTTTTCGGAGAGGAGGACGAACTGGGGTTCCCCACCCACACTGCTGATGTGAATGTCTTCATTAAACGCCTGTGGGGCTCTAAATCCTCGGGCATAGCCTCCTCTAAGCTTGAATTGCTCATTGACCTTATAAGAAAGGGTTAGGCGAGGGGATAGGGCCCACAAAGGGTTATCAATAGATCGATTCAGATCGCCAAGGGTATACAGGCCATCCACGGCGATGCGATCCAAACGGAAACCGCTGAGTACATCAAAAGCAGGAGATAACTTCCACTCGTATTGGGCATATAAACCAAGGGACTGGACGGTTTGATCGATTATGCGATTGTATCCGGGAATGCCATCTTCTGTGCGGTTGACAGAATACTCTATTCCTGTGGTCAGCTGGTCTTTTGTGGCAATCTTTTGTGTGAATTGAATACCGCTAATCCAAGCTAAATCCTGTGTAATACCAAAGGCATTATTAGCCGTAATGCTGTCTTGCAGGGTGCGCCCTCCTCCGAGGCCACCGTAGTAACTATCCCGATCAGTGTAGGAGGCCGAGCTGTAGAGGTCTATTTTTTGCGTGTATGCTTTGTTGTGAATTTCGGCCTGAATGCCCCCAAAGAAAGTATTGTGGTCGAGTTGTTCCGTGATGTCGGTGAATTGAGGGGCTAGGTTCAAACGATCCCCACCACGGCGGTTTTCTTTGATTGCGGTAGCGTCGACAGTGAGTTTAAAATAGTCTGAGGGGCGCACAAAGAATTTGGTTCCAAAGGTATTGTTGGTCAGGCGAACGAGCTCTGTAAAGCCATCTCCGTTAGCATCAAATTCATCTCGGTTTCGGTAAGCTCCAAAGAGAGAGATACCACTTTTTAAGTTGTCTGCCACCAGGGCCGTATTGATGTTTAATTGGCGATCCAAAGTAGATCCATTGATGACGCCCAGGTTGGAGCTGATTTCCCAACTGTCTTGAATGGGATCTTTGGTGATAATATTGATGGTTCCGGCGATGGCATTAGACCCGAAGAGCGCTGAGCCTCCACTCCGTACAATTTCTACTCTTTCGATGGTATTGGTCGGGATCTGTTCCAACCCATAGACCGAAATCAAGGAGGTAAAGACCGGTTTGTTGTTGACGAGTATTTGGGTGTAGGGACCTTCCAATCCGTTTAATCTTACTTGAGTGAAACCACAGTTTTGGCAGTTTGTCTCTACGCGTACGCCGGGGGCAAAACCCAATACGTCCGACAGATTGGTCGATTGAACGGCCTCGAATAAATTGGCCTTTAAGGTCGAAACCACTACGGGCGTGCTCCGTTTTTCAATTCGGTTTCTCGAGGCGCTCACCACCACTTCGTCTAATCCAAGAGCATCAGGAATGAGTTCTATTTGAAGAAGAGGCATCCCTTTTTTAAGACTGATCTCTTGTTGGAAGCGCTGGTAACCCTGAGCACTGGCAATGAGGGTGTAGGTTCCCTCGGGAGCCGTCAAGCTAAACTCACCCTCTTCGTTGGCTAGGCTGCCCTTGGAACTGCCTTGTAGGTAAACCTGAGCAAAGGGAATCCCTTGGTCTTTATAGGAGACCTGACCTCGGTAGGAATGGGATTCTTGGGCTGATAAATAGCTGCCAAAAATGAATGCCAGGACAACTAGAATTCGGGACACCATAGGGGTGGTTCGTCAAAATTTAGGCAAAGCTAAAAAATTATTTACTTTAGCCCTTAGTGTATTTTTAGATTTCTTGATTTCTCTAACGTTTTCGTAAGGAAATGTCCTGTTTTCTTGTCATCATTTAAGCAGCATTGGTTATTTTTAGTGTTCAATAAATTACACCATGAAGAAAATTCAGTTTTTATCAATCGCCATTCTTTCCTCATTCGTAATCGCCTGTGGCGGAAAGAAAGAAGAAGAGAAGAAGGACGAAGGGTTCCAAGTACAAAGAGCGAATTCCGATGACAAGAAGGAGGAAGCCGCTAATACAAATACTGTTGCTTTGGCCGGAAATGACCAAATGCTTTTTGATAAGAACGAATTACGGGTGGAAGCTGGGAAGCCTGTCACTCTAACACTCCGTCATACCGGGGTAATGCAAAAGATTTCTATGGGGCACAATTTTGTTCTTTTAAAGCAAGGAACAAACGTAGCCGAATTTGCCGGAGCCGCAGCCTCTGCACGAGATAATGATTACATCCCTGCCGATAGCGATGCCGTTATTGCTCATACCAAAATGTTAGGCGGTGGAGAATCGGATACCATCACTTTTGACGCTCCAGCTCCAGGTACCTACGACTTTATCTGTAGCTTCCCAGGGCACTACGCGGTGATGCGCGGTACCCTAGTAGTTGAGTAGCCAGCTGTTTAAACTCCGAAATTAAAGTCATTGGGCTGAAGTCCGTTATTGAAGCGGATGTCTTTCCAATTGACCTCAATCCAGGGTCCGTCAGCGGTTTCAAGTGCCCAGTTCGAGCGTTTGTATTTGCGCTTTGAAGGGATGAGCAGCCCGTCTATTTCTTCGTATTCTACCTTCATCAGAAGAGGTGTTTCAACCACATTGAATTCCGCTACGGTGAATAAGAAATGATCGATTAGCCCAGACTCTGTATTGATATAGAGCTGATAGATGTCTTTGGGTTTGGCATCAGATTCAAAAGAAACCTTGACGACCTCGTACTGCTTCTCTTCGAATGGCGTCGTTCCCAGGTATTCGTAAGTCAAACCAGGATCCGTTAATTTCTGGAACATAGCGAACCAATAAAAATTAGTTGGCCTGTTAAAAGCGACGCGTTTTAGCATGGTGGTGTCGTTGAGTACCTTACCTTGATGACGCAGCCAATAGTTCGTTCCATCAAAGCTTTGTTCGATGCTCCCTTCCAGTTTCGGAAAGGTTCTTTCGTGCTGGGTATACATGCCGTAAGAGAGCTCGTCTTTGAAGATGTACTTCTCTGTTGAGCTATCGGTTTTTCCATCAGGAGTGGTATAGACGTAGGTATAAACGACATCTTTCTTCTCACGAAGTTGTCTGTAAGTACCTGTTTTTTCTAGCGTCGCAAGGATCAGTGCCTTTCCTTTGTTTTCTTCAATCGAAATTTCTTGGTTAGGATTTTCTTCTTTCTTGGCTTGTTCATTACACGATAAAAAACCGCCAAGGGCAATTAGGAATACAAATGATTTCCAATTCATGGGTTGTTGTTTTATAGAGGCTTTGTTGTTACTAACCCTGCTTTCCTTACAGCAAGAGTTGCTTTATTCTTTAACCTTTTCTAAAAAAATGGAAAAGGCCAGATGATTATCTGGCCTTTTTTTATGCTTAGAAATTAGAAACGCTCTTAACTCTTGCTCGGTAAAAGTACTTTGGTCTCTCTCCCGAGAATGGCAGCAATACCGGCGGCCAAGCCTCCAATGACTCCGGTAACAAAGATGAGCACATCTGGACTTCCCCCTAATTGTAGGAGGTCCGAAATTTTTCCGGCTAAAATAAAGTCGTTGCGGCTGCTCATCACGAAAGCCTGTACGCCCCAGTACAAAAAGATGGCTGAAAAGGGCACCAGAAAGCTACTCCACTTCTCCAGCGGAAATAGACGAGCGCTTGCATAGGAAGCAAACATAATAGACACCCACGGCAGAAATAGCCCAAAAAGGAAGGCTAAAACAATAGTTGCTATAAAGTTGAGTATTTTATTATTCATCACGGGCTGGTTTTAAGATTTGTGTTTCAATGACCTTGTCGGTCTTTTCACTGGACTGCAGAAAGTTCAGGCTGTGGTATTCGCCGGCCGCCCAGTCATCGATGAAGTCGTCGTAGTATTTACTGCCAGGGTTCCCGGATTGCCCGCCTGGGTAAATGCCAAGGGCGGTAGGAGGAGAGCTCATCTCCACAATCATTCTCCAGGAAGGTCCATGATTTTCAGAGGTGGCATTCACGATATTACGGTCACCACCAATAGGAATATCGAATCTCGAGAAGGCCGGCAGCCCCTGAAGCAGGTGACCTGCGTAAGTGCCTTTGTAGTTGGCCCAGGTATAGCTTCCCTCTTCTTCCTTTATCTCCTTCAGGCGTGCCGCCGCTTCTTTGAAAGCCAGTAAGAAGAGGTCCTGAGCGGTTTCGGTTTTGTCTTCCGTTTCGACTATATCCATGAACTTATGGTCTCCATGGTTCTTTAAGAGATAGATAGTTTGGTAGGTGTAAGGGGAGGCCAAGGCTGTGTCTTCGGAATCGAATTCATCCCAGACCAGGCCATAGAGTTTGCCATACCACTGACGCCAAATGCTGGGTCCAACTTCGTCAATGTCGTTGTTGAATTTCCAGGCTTTCACCTCTTCGTAAATCACCTTTTCATCCTCTGTGAGGCCAGAAGCATCCATGGTCTCCAGCATATAGGGGACCAATTCTGCCGCTTTAAGGTTGTCGTTGTTGTTGTGCAGGTCTTTAAAATCCTGAATACTGAATTCCTCCTTGGAATTAAAAAAGTCGTTGATTACACGGTTGCGGTAGGTTTCGTAACCGTCGTTAAAGACGTAATACGGGTAAGCTTCGTCGACAGGATGTTGGTTGGCCGAGCTAACAAATCCGCGCTCCGGATTCTTGGTGTGGGCGTTGTAGGCCTGTGGAATGTAGGATTGCCAATCGTTCTCGGGCTTACTGCCATCCATCAAGAATTTACCCTGTCCTTCCCATTTGTTAGGGAATTTGCCTTGGATCCACAAGGCGATATCTCCTTCGGTGGAAGCAAAGACAAAGTTTTGGGCGGGGGCATTCCAATACTGCAAGGCAGCGGTATAGTCGTCGTAATTCTTTGCTCGGTTTAATTGCAGGAAGGTCTTTTGGTTGTTACCGCCTTCGTGTCCCACCCACTTCATGGCGTAACCGGACCACTCACTGTCGGATTTAAAATTCTTGTCGTAAACGACCGGTCCGTGGTGGGTATACAAGACCGAATCAATATAGGCGTCTTGGCCTTTGATTTTGATTTCTTCAACCCGGACCTTTACGTCCTTCCAGGAGTCGTCGTATTTGTATTGGGTACGGTCTTGATTGAATTCGATTTTGTACCAGTCAATCACGTCACGGGTTGCATTGGTTTCGCCCCAAGAAATATGCTGATTGAAACCAGAAATAACCCCCAAAGCCCCAGGAATAGTAGCGCCAAAGGCATTGTATTCAGGGGTGCTCAATTGCATGACGAACCAAATGGAAGGGAGATTGAGACCCAAATGCGGATCATTTGCCAGTATAGGATTGCCCGTGCTGGATTTAGCTCCAGAAACGGCCCAGTTGTTACTCCCGTTGTCCGGATTAGGCTTGCTGATGGTTTCCTTAATGGTGTCAAGAACTGCTTCGCTGCCAGGGGAAGGGGTTTGAGGGACGTCAATAAAACTCCAATCGGTTTCTTTGGGAATCACCGGATCGTTCACATCAAAAAAGTCAGGAAAGAGCAGGTCAAAATTCTCTTTGCCTATTAGGCGCAGGGTATTGGTGTATTCTAAATCATCATCTCCACCAGCCAACATCTTGGTCATATACATGAGAAGAAGGGCCGTCTTCTTCGCTGTCCAGGCTTCCGGTTTGTAATCCAGCAGCTTGTATTCAACCGGGTAGTCTTCCGGTTCCAGTTGGTTGATGTAGGCATTGACTCCGTCGGCATAGTCCTGAACAAAAGCCAGGGTTGCCTGGTCGTACTTTTCCATATAAGCCATGGCCTGATCGGCTCCATAGCCCATTCCGCGACGACGCTCTGTACGGTCGTATTCCAAAGCTCCTTCCCCAAAAATCTCCGACAATCGTCCAGAAGCGGCGTAGGTTTGAAATTCAATTTGCCACAAACGGTGCTTCGCCGTCAAGTACCCCTGGGC
>CAZLGZ010000124.1:0-7859 GCA_964558965.1 uncultured Flavobacteriaceae bacterium | reverse complement strand
CTTTATTTTCGTGCAAAAATACGAACTAAAAAGCTTGACTTATCTTTATACTATCATAAGAAATCGGACGTTATACCTAGGAGTACGATCGAACACTAACTTTAAGGCCTCAATCTCCCAATGAATCCCAAGTTTCTACTTATCCTGGTGATGCTGACCTTCGGATTTTCTGTGCGTGCACAAGAAGGAGTTCCCGTATACTTTGATTATTTAGCAGACAACTACTACCTCGTTTATCCGTCTATGGCGGGAATTGGGGAAGGAGGAAAGATTCGTCTTACGGCGCGTAAACAGTGGTTTGATATTCAAAATGCGCCCAATTTACAGACCTTGAATGCCCACTTCCGTGTTGGTGATAACAGCGGTGTAGGGGGGATTCTCTACAACGACAGCAACGGCTATCACTCCCAAACCGGTTTGAAGCTGACCTATGCGCACCACCTCAAATTGAGCTATGATTTTAGAACTCTGCACCAACTCTCTTTTGGATTGAGTACCGGGGTGACCATGAGTACCCTGGACGAGACGGAATTTAGATCCGTCGCTCCAGACCCTTTAATCAGTGGTCAGCGCAACAGTGTGGCCTACTTCAATATCGACTTAGGGGTGTCGTACAACATCTTTGAATTTTACGCCCACGCTGCAGTGCTCAATGTACTGGGTGCCGGCCGAGATCTCTATACCGTTCAAGAATCGGACAACCTTCGACGCTACCTATTTTCGATGGGCTATGTATTTGGGCGAAAATCCCTGCGTATTGAGCCCTCTGTACTTTTACAGGTTTCAGACTTCACCCGCGAAAGGGCTCTTGATTTGAATGCCAAGGTCTACAAGGATGTGGGTAACAGCACCATCTGGGGTGGACTATCTTACCGCAGAAGTTTTAACGGAGCCAGTTTCAATACGGGGACTACTGCTGGGGAACAGCGGCTTCAGCTCTTTACACCGATTGCCGGAGTAAACTTCGGGCGTATGTTGTTCTCTTATAACTACAGTTATCAGGTCGGCGATATCCGTTTTGCGGATGGTGGTTTTCACCAAATTACTATTGGCTATGATATCGGTCAGAACAACAAAAACCGATACGACTGCTTCTGCCCTGCGGCAAACTACTAGGCAAAAAGAAACCCGCCTGCCGAGTGGCAAACGGGCTTCCGTTTGAGTAAGTCCAATTGGCTTACTTCTTATCCCAAGTGAAATTCTTTGACGTCGCTTGTTTCTTGATCGCCGTAATCAAGGCGTTTTCGAGTTCTCCTTTTTCCTGATCCTGTTGCTTGGCGATGTAGGCCGCACGTTTGGCATTGGTAGAATTGATTTCCTTTTGGATTTTGGAGCGATCGGCTTTTTTCTTCGCGATGTACTCTTTGATCTGCTTTTGAGATTTGCCTTTAAGTTCCTCTGGTAGATCGGAGTCTTTTAGCTCTGCAATTTCGACCTCTTCCTCTTCAACGGCATCAACCAGATCCCAGGAGGAATTCTTGTAATACGATGAATTCTTACTCAGTGTTCGCTTTACGGCTACCGCTTCATCCATGGCCATGGCATTGGCGTCCTGGGTGACCTGCATGGCTTTTTTAGCTCGTCCGCGAGAACCATAACCGATATAGGTCTTGTTCAGTTTGCCATTCAACTCAATAATGACTTTGTCGTAAGGGGTTTTGATGTGAACCACTTGTCTGTTGTGATCAATGGCCATATACTCGCCGCCGGTCATGACCGCTCCGTCTTTCCATTTGGTATTGATGCCCTGTCGAACGTTACCACAAAAGATGGTGTTGATGATCACATCTTTTTCTTTGGCCTGTAGTGCGGCGTCCTTATAATCGAGTTTTCCCTGATTAAAAGGCTCATTCCCGGCAATGAAGATGAGTTTGAGGTCATCCGCATTCTTTCCCCAACTCAATTGGTCCAAAGAGGTTTGAATCACTTCTCCACAGTACTCTTCCCCTCCATTGGTGGTTAAAGAGAACAGCTTTTCGGAAAGCTCATCCAGGTCTTCCGTAAATCCAATTACTTGGCGGATATAACCTTCTTCTGATGACAAGTTATCGTTTCCGTATTCGTAAAGCGAAATGACCAGCTGAGGTCGTGTTCCGTTGCCGCATCGGGCGTAGGTGAATTCGTTGACAATGTCCCAAAGCTGAGCCTTGGCCTGATTGATCAAGCCGTCCATACTGTTACTGGTGTCTAGCAGTAGTGCAATACGAACGTACTGTTGCTTAAGAGGTCCCACCGGGGTCTCTACCGTCGTTTTTGGAGTATTCGCCCGAAGAAAGTCAGGCATTTCTGCGGCCGATAAAGAACCGGCCAGCAGTAAACTCATTAGTGATAGTGTGATGTTCTTTGCTTGTTTCATGGTTTTTTCTTTTGATGAATGGTCTAAAAGTAGTGGCGGCCTATCAAACAAAAAATCGGTATTGAGCCGTGGGGGAAAGTGGATGCGTGAATGAGCCCTTTGGATGAGTAAACCGGGAAAATCGTGCCAAAAAATCGGCTGATTCCCTAAAACCCCATTTTTTAAGCCCCTTGAAAACGACTAAGTTTACTCCTATGAAGCACGCGATTTCTTTTTTATTCCTCTTTGTATGGGTTGGTCTGGCCAGTCCGTCCGGGCTGTATGCTCAGGTGCAAAGCAGCGAAAAAGAAAGTTTTATTCTAAAAGGCAAGGTGCTGCTTTCGGAGGACCGAACTCCAGTATCCGGAATAGAAATCAGCAGTGACCGGGCCCGTTTTGCCCAGACTGATTCGCAGGGGCAATACCGTATAAGAGTTCAAATCGGAGACCTTTTGACCTTTCAGGGCGAAGGGATCATCAGTAAACGACATATCGTCAATTCCAAAGACGATGTGGTTCTCTTGGTGGAGCAGGAGAAGGAAACGAAGGGGGCTTCAAAAGAATCAGCCCCGACTAAAAAGATTTCTAAGCGGGCCATTAGTGTAGAGCGGTCCCAGATGAATGCTTATAGACGCTATCTCGATTCGGCTGGAGCATATGCCACTCAACCCATTCAGAAGAGCCTGGACTGGGTGACCCTGGGGATAGACGCTCTCGGTACGGCCAATGCTCCCAGTGAGAGGGCAAGGGCCTACGAACTTCTGGGACGTATATATGAATTTCACAAGCAGTATGACCTGGCGATAGACAATTACCGATTTGCGCTTAGACAACGCGATACGCAGCGCACGCGTTTGTACTTGGCACAAGTGTTATTGCAAGCCCAACGTTATGCTCCTGCTTTGGACGCCTTCAAGCTTTTAGAAAAGAGCAGTGGTAAGTCCTCAGACGAGCAAATTGCCATTTGGGAAGGGATGGCCGATGCACTTTTAGGGCTTAATCAGAACGAAGAAGCCCGAAGTTATTACCAAAAAGCGCTGGACCTCGCAGCAAAGCTCGGAAAGAACAACCTGATGACGGATTTAAATTCCAAGATCGGGGAGGCTTACGAAAAAGAAGACCTGACGCCCCAGGCCGATCAGTTTTTTACCAATTCGTTGCAATTGGCTGAGCAAGAGAATCCTGCCCGTGCCATTGCCGAAAATGAAAAGGTAGCTGATTACTACAACCGTACCGCTCGCTATAACGACGAAATTCAATTGCGTAAAAAGAGTTTGGATCAAATTCAACAACTGCCCAAAAATGAGCAGGGCAGACCGGTTTATCCTTCGAACGACACCATTACTCCCCAGCGCATCAATTATAAAATTGCCAAAGCCTATATTCAGCAAAATCAGTACGATGAGGCTATTCCGAATCTCGAAAAGAGTATAGAAGAGGCCGACAATGAGGCGGATCTCATCGTTCAAAAAGATGCGACCCGAAAGCTGGCCGAGGTGCTCAAGTACAAAGGAGACTACACCGCTGCCCTGGAAACGTATCAGGCTTATGTGGCCTTAGTGGATACCCTGTATGTTCGTAAAGAACAAGAGATTTCAAGGGCGGCGAGAATGAACCGGGATATTGCTTCCAAGCAAGCGCGTATTTCGAGTTTGGAACAAGACCGTCAATTGGCCGAAAGCAAATATGACCTGGCTTTGACCGAGCAGGAATTGGGGCAAGAGAGAAACCGCATTCAAAAGACGGTAATCTACGCCCTCTGTGCAGGTCTGTTGTTTTTGGGTCTTACGGCTTATCTGTTCTACCGCAACTTCCGCCAGCAGCAGTTTGCAAACCGCTTATTGGACTTGAAATCCTTGCGCTCGCAAATGAATCCGCACTTTATTTTTAATGCCCTGAATTCGGTCAATAACTTCATTGCGAAAAGTGATGAGCGAAGTGCCAACCGCTACCTGACGGACTTTTCGACCTTGATGCGTTCGGTACTGGAAAATTCCGAGGAGGACTTTATCCCGCTGACCAAAGAAATTGAACTGCTTCGCTTGTATATGAAGCTCGAGCACTCGCGTTTTCCCGAGAAATTCGATTACCAACTCGAGGTGGATCCACATCTGGATACCGAAGGTTTTTCGATACCGCCTATGCTCCTGCAGCCTTATATTGAAAATGCGATTTGGCACGGACTCCGGTATAAAGAGGAAAAAGGGGAACTCCTGGTTCGTCTTGAACCGATGGGAGGGGAGCGTATACGCATAACCATTACCGATGACGGTATTGGGCGGAAGCAATCCAAACAGCTTAAGACGAAGAATCAGAAGAAACAACAGTCCAAAGGGATGGGGAATATCCAAAGGCGGATTGCCATTTTGAATGCGCTGAATGCAGAGCAGGTCAAGGTGGAAATTCAGGACCTCTTTCCGGATGGGCGGGGTACCCGAGTCGAACTTGAATTGGCTAAAAAATGAAAAAACTAAAGGCACTGATCGTTGAAGACGAAACCCACAGCCGCGAGATCTTGCGCAACTACCTGGGCAAATACTGCCCAACGGTAGAGGTTATGGGAGAGGCCGATGGGGTAGAATCTGGGGTTAACCTGATTAAGCAAAGCCCACCGGACCTCTTGTTTCTGGATGTAGAAATGCCCTTTGGAAACGCCTTTGATTTGTTGGATCAATTGCCGGACCGGAGCTTCGAAACGGTCTTTGTTACGGCCTATGATCACTATGCCAAGGACGCCCTGAATCACCATGCGGCTTATTACCTTACCAAACCGATTAGCATTGATGAATTGGTCAAAGCGGTGGACTATGTTGGGGAAGTCAAAAAGCAGGAAGAAGCCATCGAAGGTAAGGTGCTGCAAGCTCGTCTGCAGCCTGTGGAAGGAAAGATTACCATTCCTCAACAAGACGGTTTTGAAGTGCTCAATGCGCAGGAGATCATCTACTGCAAGGCCGATGATAACTACACCGAAATTCACTTGAAGGATCGGAAAATTCTGGTCAGCAAAACCCTGAAGTATTTTGAAACGGCACTGGATAGTTTCTCCTTTGCACGCATCCACAAGTCGTACCTGGTGAATGTGAATGAGGTGAGCCGCTACCGCAAAGGAAAAGGCGGTAGTGTGGTGCTCAGTACAGGGAAAGAACTTTCTGTTTCCGCATCCAAAAAAGCCGAATTACTGCAATACTTTCAATAAACATATGATCATAAAAGAAGTTCGAGGAAATCATCCTCAAATTGGGGAAGACTGTTTTATAGCCGAAAACGCGACCATCGTCGGGGAGGTGAAAATGGGCGACCGCTGTAGTATCTGGTACAATGCGGTCATCCGTGGAGATGTTCACTACATCCATATCGGGGATGAGGTGAATATTCAGGACGGCGCTGTCATTCACTGCACTTACCAAAAGGCGCCTACGACCATTGGGAACCGCGTTTCGATTGGACACAATGCCATCGTCCATGGATGTACCTTGGAAGACAACGTCTTGATTGGCATGGGCAGTATTGTCATGGACGGTTGTGTGGTCGAGAGCGGATCCATCGTTGGAGCAGGGGCTGTTGTGACCCAGGGGACTCGGGTGGAAGCAGGTTCTGTCTATGCAGGGATTCCTGCGAAAAAGGTGAAAGAAGTCTCTCCGGAGCTCAGTAAAGGCGAAATCGAACGCATCGCAAAAAACTACTTGATGTACTCTTCTTGGTTTAAGGAGGAATAGCTTCCTATTGGTTTTACTATTTTCGCAAAAAATATAAAGGTAGTACCATGAATGCATATGTTTTTCCGGGACAGGGAGCCCAGTTTATTGGGATGGGGAAAGAGCTTTACGATTCCTCTGCCGAGGCCAAGAGTCTCTTCGATAAAGCCAATGAAATCCTCGGTTTTGAAATTACCAAAATCATGTTTGAGGGGGAGGCTGAAGAGCTCAAGCAAACCCGCGTAACTCAGCCGGCTATTTTCTTGCATTCTACTATTCAGGCCGCGGTATTGGGGGACTCTTTTCAGCCCGATATGGTTGCAGGTCACTCTTTAGGGGAGTTTTCTGCTTTGGTGGCCAACAAAACCCTCTCTTTTGAAGACGGTTTACAATTGGTTTCTAAGCGTGCCCAAGCGATGCAAAAGGCATGTGATGCCAATCCAGGAACGATGGCTGCTGTCCTTGGACTGGAAGACGCTGTGGTGGAAAAGGCTTGTGCAGATACCCCTGGGGTTGTTGTGGCTGCCAACTACAATTGTCCAGGTCAATTGGTTATTTCTGGAGAGCTGAGCGCCGTAGAAGCGGCTTGTGAAGCCTTAAAGGAGGCAGGGGCTAAACGCGCTTTGCTTCTTCCTGTTGGAGGAGCTTTTCACTCTCCGCTCATGGAACCGGCCCGTGAAGAATTGGAAGCCGCCATTCGCGCGGTGAATTTTTCGAATCCGGTTTGCCCGGTTTATCAGAATGTGACTGCTTCTGCCATATCTGATCCTGAGCAAATTCAGCAAAATCTTATTGCTCAATTGACGGCGCCTGTTCGCTGGACGCAAAGCGTTCAACAGATGATTGCCGACGGAGGAGCGAGCTTTATTGAAGTAGGTCCGGGGAAAGTTCTTCAAGGCCTGGTAAGAAAGATCAACCGGGAGGTGGAGGTCGCTCAAGGTTAATCCCTACATTTTATAGTCTGATTACTACATTTTGCCTAAAAAACCCAGATTTAATTGGGATTCTAGGGAATATGTGACATTTTTTATTAATATTGAGTTCGCCCAAACATATCAACCTGAGAAAAACGATTGATAACCAATATGCTACAATGTTTCTCTACTTTAAAAAGTCGGCAGAAATTATAACCACTTCACTGGGTAAATCTCTTTTTACGGTATTTGCTTTCTTGAGCTTCAGCTTAACGCTGCAGGCACAGACGGTTACTATTGCTGATGTCAGCGGTAACGAGAATGATGGTGCTATCACCGTAACCCTGAGTTTGGATGCCAATGCCGGAGGTACATTTGATGTTGTTGTCAGCAGTTCAGACGTGACCGCCTCTTCGCCGGGCGACTACCCGGCGGTATCCGAAACAGTCACCTTCGTTGGGACGGGGGCCGAAATGCAAACCTTTACCATAACACCTGTTGGTGATACCACAGTGGAGGCCGATGAGACCTTTACCCTCAGCATGGGAAGTCTTTCGGGGGTAGGTTCAGCGACCATTACCGATACCGCTACGGTTACCATCACCAATGATGATACGGCAACCGTAACTTTTACGGATGCATCGGTCAATGAGAATACAGGGTCTATAACAATCAATGTTTCCTTAGATAATGCGGTCGATGGAGGTTTTGATGTCGATGTGAATACCGCTGACAATACCGCGACCACAGCTGATAGTGATTATTCAGCTGTTGTGAATGAGACCCAGACTTTTGCAGGTACGGCAAGCGAGGTAGAGTCTTTTACGATCACCTTGACCGGTGATTCCAAGGTGGAAGCGGATGAAGTAATCAATCTCAGTTTCGCAAATTTGGTTCCTGTCACTGTAAGCAGTT
>CAZLGZ010000123.1:1221-7870 GCA_964558965.1 uncultured Flavobacteriaceae bacterium | reverse complement strand
GATGGAACATAAAGCCTCGACGGATGAGCTTCAAATCACCACGCGAATTTTTATCGATGATTTAGAAAAACCCCTGGAAGAGCCTTACGGAATTGATGCCGGCTTGGATACAGACCAAGAAACCCCACTGGCGAAGGAGTACTTGATGAAGTACCTCAAGGCGAAAATGGTTATCCGAATCAATGGAGAAGTGGTTTCGTTTGATTATTTGGGCAAGCGCTTTGAATACGACCAGGTGGTTCTCTATATGGAGGTGCCAAAATCCGGTTTAAAAACAGCAAAATCCATAGCAGTCGAATGCGATCTTCTCAACGATTTGTTTGAGGAACAAAAGAACATTGTTCACGTGGTTATGCGTGGAAAAAAGAAGAGTTATGTACTGATTCGAGGAAATAATAAAGGAATGTTAAACTTCCCGTAAATAGGGAGGTTTCAGTACAAAAAACAATAATTTAACCCCATTAATTCATCAACTAAAATTATGAAGAGGATTACTTATCTTTTTAGTGCGGTGTTTATGCTTTTCGCTACGGGCCTTGTGGCTCAGGAAGCTGAAGAAAAAGAAGAGCGCAAACCCGGACATGTCAACCAAAGCCGATTTAAACAACTGTATGAGGAGTTCAGTACTCCAAATACCTACCGATCTGCTTCAGGTGCACCAGGCCCTGATTACTACCAACAGCAGGCGGATTACAAAATGAACATCCGATTGGATGATGAAAATGCCCGCATTTACGGGGAAGAAACAATTACCTATTTCAACAATTCACCAGATGACCTCGAGTTCCTTTGGGTTCAATTGGATCAAAACGTACGTGCAAAGGATTCTAAGTCTCCATTGCGCAACGGGAATGGGGTGAGCTTTGCGTACACCGCGGGCAACTTCGCTCAGACTTATGTCACAGAGCCTTTTGATGGTGGATTTAACATCGATTACGTCAAAGACGCTAAAGGAAGCCCACTGTCGTACACCATCAACCAGACCATGATGCGTATCAACATTCCTCAACCCTTGAAGAGTGGAGAGAATGTTTCTTTCAGCATTAAATGGTGGTACAACATTCCTGATCACACGGTAAACCGTGCTCGTTCAGGTTTTGAGTACTTCCCTGCCGATGGGAACCGCGCTTATGTCATCGCTCAATTCTTCCCAAGAATGGCGGTATACAGCGATGTAGAAGGATGGCAGAACCACCAGTTCTGGGGAAGTGGAGAGTTTGCTCTTCCTTTCGGAAACTACGAAGTAGATATAACGGTGCCTTCAGATCACGTTTTGGATGCAACTGGGGTTCTTCAAAACCGCAAAGAAGTCTTTAGTCGTGAAATGATGAAGCGCTACAACCAGGCGAAGAAGACCTATGACAAGCCTGTTTTGATCGTTAATCAAGCCGAGGCTGAAGCAGCAGAAAAGAACAAGTCCACAAAAACAAAAACATGGAAGTTTGTTGCGAACAACGTTCGTGACTTTGGTTTCGCGAGTTCCAGAAAGTTTATCTGGGATATGATGGCGGTTAAAATTGGTAACCGCGACGTAATGGCTGTTTCTATGTACCCGAAAGAAGGTAACCCGCTATGGGAGGATTACTCTACGGTTGCTGTTGCCAGCACTTTGAAGTCTTATTCTGATCATACTTTCGACTACCCTTACCACAAGGCGATCTCTGTACACGCCAAGAATCAAGGGATGGAGTACCCTATGATCTGCTGGAATTACGGACGTCCAAATCCTGATGGTACCTACTCTGACCGAGTGAAGTACGGAATGATCAGTGTGATTATTCACGAAGTGGGTCACAACTTCTTCCCTATGATCGTGAACTCTGATGAGCGCCAGTGGGGATGGATGGATGAAGGATTAGATACCTTCATGCAGTACATCGCTGAGCAAGAATTTGGTGAGGCTTATCCTGAGATTATTTCACCTAATGAGAAGTACCCTTCTCGTCGTGGTGAGCCGGCTAAAATTGTGCCTTATATGTCAGGAGACCAAGACTACATCGCACCGATTATGTCTAACCCTGAAAACGTTTACAGCCTAGGGCCAAACGCATACGGAAAGCCTGCAACAGCCTTGAACATTCTTCGTGAGACAGTTATGGGCCGCGAATTGTTTGATCACGCTTTCAAAACCTACTCTCAACGCTGGAAGTTCAAGCATCCGACTCCGGAAGATTTCTTCCGCACCATGGAGGATGCTTCTGCCGTTGATTTGGATTGGTTCTGGAGAGGATGGTTCTATACTACGGATTACGTCGATATCGGGGTAAAAGGAGTGAAGAAATACTACGTGTCCAGCGAGCCAAACGCTCAGATGAAGGAGTACATGGAAGCGCGTAACCTGACCTTGAATGACCTTCCTCCTTTGGTATTCTTGGCTGAAGAAGGTAGCGAAGACTTCAATGAGTCTCTTAAAGGCAAGTCTCCAACAGAAGCTTCTGCTAACTTGAAGGAGTTTATGATGGACAATATGACGGCTGAAGAGCGTGCTCAGGTTAAAGAGCCAAAGTATTTCTACGAAATCACTTTTGATAAGCCGGGAGGAATTCCAATGCCGCTTATCGTTGAGTTGACCTATGCTGATGGAACTTCTGAGATCAAGCGTTTCCCGCCAGAGATTTGGAGAAAGAACGATGCAGAAGTACGCAGAGTAGTTGCTTCTCAGAAAGAACTCGTTGGAATCGTTGTCGATCCAAAACTGGACACAGCAGATATCGATACCACCAACAACTCTTGGCCAAAAGAAGCGAAAGACTCTGATTTTGACAAGTCCAAAGAAGGTGTAAAAGGAAAATAATCTCCTTTTTCAATACAAAACAAAAGGACCTCTTCACGGAGGTCCTTTTTTGTTTTAGGCAGAGCCGGTTTCTATTTGTATTTTTACTTTATGGTATCATTATTCATCAGCGGAGCTGAGATCTTTTTTGTCCTTTTTATCGTGGTCCTGGTTTTCGGTTCCGATAAACTACCAGAGGTGGCCCGGGGTATGGGCAAAGGGATGAGACAACTGCGTGATGCTACGGATGACATCAAGAGAGAAATCACCAAAAGTGCTGAACAACACGGCATTGATACCGAATTGACTGACGGTATCCAAAAAGAAATTAACGAGGTTAAAAAGAACGTGGAAGAGGTCACCGGGACCATCAAAAGAAGCTAATCAGCCCACGACTCTACTCAAACTCAATCCATCCCTTACCGGAAGTATGATCGATTCGACCCGAGGATCATCCTTAAGCATTTGGTTGTAGCGCTGCAAAGCCTTGGTCGCTTTATCCACTTCGGGTACCTCTTCAGCCACTTTACCGGACCAGAGAATATTATCAGAAAGAATGATAGAACCTTGTTTTAAGAGAGGTAGTACTGCCGTATAGTATTCAGGGTATTCCACCTTTTTGGCGTCGATAAAAACCAAGTCAAAGGAAGGCTCCAAAGCCGGTAGAACTTCCAAAGCAGGTCCAACATGTTGTACAATGGAACTCCTGTAGTGACTGCGCTCAAAATACTTGTTTTGAATGGGCTGCAGTTCTTCGTTGATTTCGATGGTGTGCAATTCCCCTTCAGGGGCGAGTCCTTCGGCGAGGCACAAAGCTGAATATCCCGTATACGTTCCAATTTCCAGAATTCGCTGAGGGCGAAATAGTTTGGAGAGCATGCTGAGCAACCGACCTTGGTAATGCCCAGTGAGCATACGGGGTTGAACCACTTTGATGTGGGTTTCGCGTCTTAGTTCCTGAAGCAAGACCGGTTCGTCTTCTGCCAGGTCCGTGATGTACTGTTCGAGTGCCGGAGAAAGAAAATGCATGATAGTCGCAAAATTACTATAATTGGGGGCATGAGAGCAGCGCTAAACGATGTCATAATTCGCCGGGCAAAAAAAGATGACCTGCCCGTTCTTCTGGAATTTGAACAGGGAATAATCCGAGATGAGCGTCCCTTTGATCCGACCATCGCACCTGATCCTATTAATTACTATCCTCTGGATGAGTTGATTCACAGTCCGGATGCTTGTGTTTTAGTGGCGGAGGTGAATGACCAGTTAGTGGCCTCAGGTATGGCCCGAAGATGGAAATCAAGAGCGTATTTGGATCATAAGGAACACGGTTTTTTGGGATTTATGTACACCCGTCCTTCGCACCGGGGTCAGGGAATCAATAAATTATTGGTGGAAGAACTTGTACAATGGTGTCACAGTCAGCAATTATTCGAAGTTCGTTTAACGGTATACTCGGGAAACCAATCGGCCGTCAGGGCCTATGAAAAGGCCGGATTTACCTCCCATATCATGGAGATGCGACTGCCTCGTAACGAAAGCGAGAAGTAGTCGTATTTTTGCAGAAACCAATTCGCTGCAATGGAATACTCCTTGGACTATGCGCGTAAGTTGGATCAGCAGGATCCTCTGAAATCGTACCGCGATCAATTTCTTTTTCCTCAACATCAGGGCCAGAATGTGGTCTATTTTACAGGCAATTCACTAGGCTTGCAACCCAAAAGCAGTGCGGCCTATATACAGGAGGTCATGGATGATTGGTCTCAGCACGCTGTTGAGGGCCATTTTTACGCCGATAAGCCCTGGTGGGATTATCACGAGCGGCTGGCAGAGCCTTTGGCCAAAGTCGTTGGTGCAAAACCTGAGGAGGTGACCGTCATGAATACCCTGACGGTGAATCTGCATCTGTTGTTGGTTTCCTTTTACCGTCCTGAAGGAAAGAGAACCAAAATCTTGTGCGAAGAAAAGGCCTTTCCATCGGATCAGTATATGTTACAAAGCCAGTTGCGCTGGCATGGCCTTAAACCCGAAGATCACCTGATTGAGGTAAAGAAAAGGGATGGGGAGCACCATTGGCATACCGAAGATTTTGTTCAGGCCATTGAGGAGCATGCCGATGAATTGGCCTTGGTCTTTATTGGAGGACTGAATTATTACAATGGGCAGGTATTTGATATGAAAACCATCACAGCGGCTGGCCACAAGGCAGGTGCCTTTGTGGGCTGGGATTTAGCTCATGCAGCGGGGAATGTGGAATTGTCTCTTCACGACTGGGGCGCGGATTTTGCGGCCTGGTGTAGCTATAAATACATGAACAGTGGCCCGGGTAACGCCTCAGGAGCCTTTGTGCATCAGCGCCATTTGAACAAAAAAGACATCCCGCGATTAGAAGGCTGGTGGGGCACCAAAAAGGAGACCCGATTTATGATGACCCCTGAGTTTGATCCTATTCCGACCGCCGATGCCTGGCAGTTAAGTAACCCGCCGGTATTGAGTGTGGCGCCTTATCTCGCTTCCTTGGCTATGTTTGATGAAGTGGGGATGCCCAAGCTGATTGCAAAACAAAAGTCGCTGGTTGCCTTCTTGGAGTTTGTGCTGAAGACCGTCGACGAAAAGGTGGAGAGTCGTTTTGAGATCATCACGCCAAAGGATGCTCGAGGCTCACAGCTATCCGTCTTTTTGCACGGGGAAGGGCGTTCTCTTTTTGAATACTTGATGAAAAATGGAGTGATCGTGGATTGGCGTGAACCGAATGTCATTCGTTTGGCTCCGGCCCCTTTTTACAACTCTCATGAAGATATCTTTCGTTTCTCCGAAATACTCTATGCTGGAATTCAGCAACAGGTTTTAACTTAGACGGCAATCGAGCCTATGAAGTCTCTCGCTCTAATTCTTGGGAATGTCCGCTACTTTGCTCCGTCTTGGGTATTTGTAAGCTTAAATGTGTGGTTTGGTACCTGGGCGATCTATATTCCTTATGTACAGGATAAGTTGGGTATTGACAAGGCCGAGCTCGGTGTAGCGATCTTCTGTTTGTCTCTCGGAGTATTTACCGTCTTTCCTTTTGCCTCCAGAATCATCAATCGCATTGGTGTTGGACGCAGTACAGAAATTGGGGTTTACCTCTGTAGCGTGTTTGCACTATTTCCACTGATTGCGCCAGGCTATTGGAGCTTGTGTATTTCGCTCTTCTTGCTGGGATTGGGAAATGGCTTCACGGATATCGCCATGAATACACTGGTTTCTGAAATTGAAATCAAAGACAAAAAGCACATTATGTCTGCGGCCCATGGGTTTTTTAGCCTTGGAGGCGTACTGGTAGGTTTGGGGAGTTTTTTGGCCCCAAAAATCGACAATCCTCCTTTGCATATGGGGATCTCGGTTGTGATTGTGTTGGTCATTAATCTTTTCCTCTTTAAACACTACCGCCAGATCAAGGCTCCACCAATTGAAAAGAAGGGGTGGGACTGGAACCTTCTTAAGCCTTTGTTTCTGCTTTCACTAATTGCCTTTGTGGCCATGGGAAGTGAAGGGGCTATTATCGACTGGAGTAGTCTTTACCTCAAGGAGGTCACCCTGGCCCGAGCGGGCCTAATTGGGAGTGGTTTTTTGGCTTTTTCTGTCGCCATGACCTTGGGACGTTTCCTCGGAGATGGAATTAGTCAGCAAATGGGCTCCTATCGCCTGCTAGCATTAGGTGCCGTTATTGCCATCCTTGGTTTTGCCTTCGTTTTGTCTGGGGTAACCTTGTGGGCTTTGATTGGTTTTGCACTTACCGGACTGGGTTACTCTGTGATGGTTCCCGAACTATTTAGAATAGGCGGAAAGGTGCCTGGTGTGGATTCCGCTCAAGGCATTTCTTTTATTGCGGGATCAGGG
>CAZLGZ010000123.1:0-1211 GCA_964558965.1 uncultured Flavobacteriaceae bacterium | reverse complement strand
CTGCTCGGCTTTATCGCTGAGTTCTATTCCTTAAAGACGACTTTTGCCACCCTTCTGGGTATCGCAGCGCTCATTCTTCTACTTAGCTTACGCATGCAGGCGACCAAAAAGTAGTTCTAGTCCGTAATGACCTCGAGGTCTGCAACAAATAGACGATTACCGTTGGGGTAGTTATGGTTGGTCACCAGTTTTAGGCCTCCTTTGTCCAGGTAGTCTTCCCAAGTGCTGACCAGGTTGGCCTCTTCTTGATTTCCTCTTCTAAAGGCCCATTCTCTAATGATGAATTCCTTATCGTAGAAGATGTCATAGGCGTCTCCTGGGGTGTATCCTCCCTCTGACTTGTATACAATGGTCAGGCAGTTCAAGGTGTCTGCAGAAATGGGCGCCAATTGCTTCTCCTTATTTTCGTAGGTATAGCCTTCCTTGTCCCACATTAAATTGAAGGGGAGTAGAAGCCAATAGCGATCGTTGATAAAACCGCGATCGTATCGCATGTTTATGGAGTCCAAGGCTACTTTTCGGTCGTACCGAACCTGTACGGTATCCATTTGCATTTCCACCATATTGGTTTTGGGTTCCCAGACCCAGCTGCGTTTAAAAGTGCGGTTTCCACCCTCGAAATTGAAAGAAAAACTCAACTTTTCAACCGATTTCCAGTTGTCATACCCATGAGCGAGAGCGATTTGTTCTGGTACGGTTTTGGGTTCTACCGGTTCTGCAGGTTCCTCTGCTTTGGGCTTGCATTGAACAAAAAGAAAAAGCAGCAGGGCGGCGGTAAAAAACGAGGTAGAAGACTTCATAAGGTTGATAGCTTTATTGATAAGTAAAATTAAGGCTTTTAAATTGACTGGCAGACTGTTGTATCTTCCCACGAGCAACAGCTATTGACCATTAATGTGACTTTTTTAAAGAAACTGTTTCTCATCTTGGTAAACGGAGGAAAAGCCTTGCCAGAGAGAAACGACCCAACTGCGAAATGGACCGATGAAGAGTTGGTAGCGCGCATTGTAGAAAAGCGCGATACTGACCTCTTCGGAAAATTGTACGACCGCTTTGCCAAGCGGGTGTACAACAAGTGCTATGGGTTTGCTCGCTCTGAGGCGGAGGCAGAAGACTTGACCCAGGATGTCTTTTTGATGCTCTTCATCAAATTGCCTTCCTTCCAGGGAAAATCCAAGTTTTCGACCTGGCTGTATTCCTTTACCTATAAT
>CAZLGZ010000122.1:0-7886 GCA_964558965.1 uncultured Flavobacteriaceae bacterium | reverse complement strand
ACCTGTGTCTCACTGTGGTAGTCCTTTGGGAACAGAGGACGCAGAACACGGTCAACAAGACGCATGGTCAATACTTCCCCGTCGCTTGGACGAGCCTCACGCTTAAAGAAACCGCCTGGGTAACGCCCGGCAGCGGCAAATTTTTCGCGGTAATCTACAGTTAAGGGTAAAAAGTCTACATCAGCTGCTTGGTAGTTGGAAACAACAGTACACAACAGCATACATTTTCCGGATTGAACCACAACAGACCCGTGGGCTTGCTTGGCTAACTTACCGGTTTCGATGGAAATTTCTCTTCCATCTCCGAGGTCGATGACCTCGCGAAAAGTTTTTGGAATCATAGGTTTTCCTTTGTTATTCTTTTGGTCTTCCGCCATCCGGGCGGTCGGGTTGTTGTGTTGAAGTTGTCGACCAATGAAAAACCTAAGGCAGCTTTTTGAGTGCCATGAAAAAAGGGAAAGCGCAATCGCTTTCCCCTTTAGCAGACTTTATTTTCTGATACCTAGTTCTTTGATAAGAGCACGGTACTTCTCGATGTCCTTTTTCTTGAGGTAATCGAGCAAGCTACGACGCTTACCTACCAAACGAACCAAGGAACGCTCAGTGTTGTAATCTTTGTGATTTTTTTTCAGGTGTCCAGTCAAGTGGTTGATGCGGTGTGTAAACAACGCGATTTGACCCTCTGTGGATCCTGTGTTTGTTTCGGAACCTCCGTGTTTCTTGAAGATTTCCTGCTTTACTTCTTTGCTTAGATACATGCCAATATTCTTAAAATGATTTTTATGTATATGATTGACTTTCAATCAAGGCGCAAATATACAGTTTTCCTTTGAACCATTAAACCATTTGAAAGTCCCGAAGTCCAAAAAGGGAAACTTTAAATTTTGAACGATGAAAAAGATACGATTAACCCCAGCCCGATTACTGAGTATGCTGGCCTTGGCCACCTTGATTTCTTGCGAAACAGAGGAGTCCGACGCCATGGAAACCAACCAGGAAGAAGTGATCACGACTGCGGAATTGCAGTTTAGTGACGAAAGCGAATTGATCGCTGAAGAGACCGCCCAAGTGGCCGAAGAAGTCTATATGGAAGATGAGGCCCTTCTGATTTCAAAAGGGAGTTATGTTTCGGATTATCTGCCTGAATGTGTTACGGTGACCACGGTAGTGACCGAATTGACCCGAGAAAAGACCATTGATTTCGGAGAGGGCTGCACCCTGCCAAATGGCAATACCCTCGCCGGTATCATTAAGTTGAGTTATGCCAAGGATCCGGAGATGGCTCAAAAAACCCTTGATCTGTCTTTGACTGGTTTTAGTTTTAATGGGGTTGCCGTGGAGGGATCTGCCTCCATCCTGCGTCAGCGTTCCAATGCCAATGGGAATCCGCAGAGCAGTGTTTCGGCCAATTATGATTTGACTTGGCCTTCGGGCGATACAGCCTCCTATGATGGTAACCGCAGCAGAGAATGGGTTGAAGGGGTAGGAACAGGATTTTGGGGTGATAATGTTATCCTGATAGAAGGGAGTGCGACCTATACCGGTCGCGCCGGCAATACCTACAGCAAAGCCATTACCCAGACTTTGCGCCGCGAACTTTCTTGTCGTTTTATCGTGAGCGGAGAGGTGACCTTTAGCCGAAACGCGAATTCGGCTTCCTTGGACTTTGGGGACGGTAGCTGTGATGCAAAAGGAATCTTTACCAACGCTCAGGGAGAAAGTAAAGAAGTCTTCCTGCGTCGATTTGGAAAGTAGTTTTCGGACGTTTCTTGTGCAAAAAAAAGCCGCAGATCTGTTATCTGCGGCTTTTTAATTTTAAACTCTAGTTCTTACTCTTCTTCGCTTCGAACAGGGTTGTTTGAAATCAAATCGATATAGAGGTTGATTTTTTTCTTCAAATCAGAACGGTGCGAAATAAAATCCAAGAAACCGTGCTCCAAGACAAACTCAGAGGTCTGGAATCCTTCCGGCAATTCTTGACCGGTGGTGTCTTTGACAACACGAGGACCAGCGAAACCGATCAAAGCACCTGGCTCTGCGATATTGATGTCTCCCAGCATGGCGTAAGATGCCGTGGTTCCTCCAGTGGTCGGGTCTGTACACAACGAGATGTACGGGATCTTCGCTTCGGCCAATTGCGCTAATTTGGCAGAGGTTTTCGCCATTTGCATAAGCGAAAGTGCAGCCTCCATCATACGAGCTCCTCCTGATTTAGAAATCAATAAAAAAGGAATCTTTTTCTTTTTGGCTACGTCAATAGCGCGAGCGATTTTTTCTCCGACGACACTACCCATTGATCCACCGATAAACGAGAAGTCCATACAGGCAATTACCAGGTCCTTACCCATGGATTTTCCGACAGCGGTACGAACCGCATCATTAAGCCCAGTTTTACGCTGAGCTGCTTCGATACGATCGACGTATTTTTTGGTGTCTTCGAATTGAAGCGGATCCTGAGGACTCAATTCAGCATCCAGTTCTTTGAACTTGTCGTCAAAAAGAATCTCGAAGTATTCTTTACTTCCGATGCGCACGTGGTAGTCGTCCTCCGGGCTGACATAAAAGTTGTTCGCCAACTCTTCCGATTCGACGATCTTACCAGTTGGAGACTTGTACCACAGCCCCTTAGGGGTGTCTTTTTTCTCCTCCGTAGCGGTCTGAATCCCTTTCTCTTTTCTCCGAAACCATGCAGACATATCACTCACTTTTCCTGTCTTTTGAGGTTAAACCTATAAGGTATTGACATTATTTAAATCAGCAAAGGCCTTTTTCAGTCTTTCGACAAACGCCTTTTCGCCTTCGCGCAACCAAACACGAGGATCGTAGAATTTTTTGTTGGGAACATCATCACCCTCTGGGTTTCCGATCTGTGCTTGAAGGTAGTCCTTCTTCCCTTGGATGTAATCGCGAACTCCAGACATGTAAGCGTACTGCATATCGGTGTCGATGTTCATTTTGATCACCCCGTAACCGATGGATTCGCGGATCTCTTCAACTGTTGATCCAGAACCTCCGTGAAAAACAAAATCGATGTGGTTGTGCTCTACACCGTATTTTTCGGCGATGAATTCCTGAGAGTTCTTGAGAATTTTTGGAGTCAGCACTACATTCCCTGGCTTGTATACCCCGTGTACGTTCCCAAAGGCTGCCGCGACAGTAAAGCGTGGGCTTACTTTAGAAAGTTCTTCGTAGGCATAAGCTACTTCTTCCGGTTGGGTGTAGAGTTTGGAGCTGTCGACATCGGTATTGTCTACTCCATCTTCTTCCCCTCCGGTAACCCCAAGCTCGATTTCTAGTGTCATGTCCATTTTGGCCATGCGCTCTAGGTACTGCTTGCAGATTTCAATATTTTCTTCGATCGGCTCTTCGGAAAGGTCGATCATGTGCGAGCTAAACAGGGATTTTCCTGTGGCTTTGTAGTGCTCTTCACTGGCGTCCAACAGACCGTCGATCCAAGGCAAAAGCTTTTTAGCGCAGTGGTCGGTATGCAGAATAACAGAAACCCCATAGGCCTCCGCCATTTGATGTACGTGCTTGGCACCGGCAACTGCTCCTAGGATGGCAGCTTGTTGGCCTTCATTCGAAAGACCTTTTCCTGCGTTGAATTGGGCACCTCCATTCGAAAACTGAATGATAACCGGGGCGTTGAGTTCGGCAGCAGTTTCCATAACAGCGTTCATGGAATTGGTACCGATAACATTCACAGCAGGGAGGGCAAATCCCTTCTCTTTGGCGTATCGGAAAATAGCTTGTACTTCATCTCCAGTGGCTACACCAGGCTTGATGGAATGCGACATAGTTTTGGACGTTAGATTTATTTCGGGCAAATGTAATAAAAGACCATTAGAACGGGTAGTTAATCCCGATGTTAAAGACAGCCCTGTTTAGTCTAAAATCGCTAAACCAGCGTTCGGAATAGGGCAGGGCAGGGTTGTAGGTTTTAAAGCCGGTATCGAAACGGAACACGAAATAAGAAAAGTCAAAGCGTAACCCTACCCCAGTCCCCAGGGCAATGTCTCCTAAGGATCGAAATCCATTGAAGGTCGCATCGGGATTACTCTCGTTATCTAAAAAGTTCCAGATATTCCCGGCATCAGCAAAGAGGGCGCCCTTGAGATCCCCGACCAAAGGGAAGCGGTACTCCAGGTTAAGACTGAGTTTAAAATTAGCTTCGTTAAAGTCATTCAGGTTGTTGGTTCTTCCAGGACCGAGCTCATACGCATTCCATCCTCTGTTGTCGTTAGGTCCTCCTGCGAAGTAACTGCGTACGAAGGGAATGTTGTCTGAATTTCCGTAGGGAATCGCCAAGCCCATAAAACCACGCATGGCCAGAACGCTGCTTCCCGGAAAATCCCAGTGCTTGATGTAATCGACTTCGGACTTCACATACTGCGTATAGGGAACGCCAAATACCAGGTTTTTGTCGTTGTCGTTTTTTCGAAAGTCTATAAAATTTGACACCGTAGAAAGTAGGTTTCCTGCGGCTTCTAATTTGATTCTCCACTGCGAAAAATCCTCGTCGTTGTTGCTGGTTCTGTTGTTTCGCAGCCAGGTGTAGTTGGCCGTGAAGATCAAGTTGTTTTCGACCAGGCGTTGACGGCGCTCTTCAATACTCCGTACCAATTCCAGAGAATCCGACGCAATAGTCGGAATCTGACCCGATAAGGCCGCGGCGGTAAAAGCAGCCGCTCCATTGGGAATGCCAAGTTGATTGGTGTTGGGATCGATAAAGTTGACAATCTGTTCCGGGCTGAGGTTGGCTTCTTCCTGATCTGCGATTTGATCCAGCAGGGCGAAGGTATTTCGGTAGACATTGAAGAAGTTGTCCGGGTTGACGTTGCGCACAAATTCAATGTTCAAGAGATCCACCGCATTCTTCACAAAGGCGGACGAAGTCCAATTGTAGTTTAAAGTAGTGTTGAAGGACTGCCTGTCCAATCCAATGTTTTGCTGAAAATTGGTACCCATACTCAATCGGGTATTGGGCACCATATAATAAGGGATAATTTTTTCGGTATTGACCGGGAACCATATTCTGGGGAAGGTTAGGTTCACTGTACCTCCTAATTCTGAGGTGATCGCACCGGGACTGTCCTTGATCAGACCGACCGATCCCCGGGCCGAAAAACTCAAGTTTTCGGCACCTCCAAAGATGTTTCTAGAAATAACCGATGCACTAAAGGTGGTTCCGATCTGTTGGATGTTGGATTGGAGCACATCAAAAGAAAGGTTCAAGGAGTATTTAGGGCGAGGCGTCAGGTAAATATTCGAGGTCAAATAACCCGTGCTGTCCGCCAGGAACTCCATATTGGGGTAGGTAAAGTTATTCAGGTTAGTGATCTGCCGATTGGTCCTAATTCGATCCAGATCTCTGTACAGGCTGTCTTTTTCAAAAAAGATGGCATCGATAAGGGCTTTGGGTTTGTAACGAAGACGGTCTTTGTAGTAAAGGGTGTAGCCCTCATAGTCCAGAGATTCCAAGTCGTCCTTATCGGTATCGAAGCGGTAATCGGTATAGATGTTGACCTTTTTAAAGCGATGTATGCGGTAGTTGGCCGAAGGCAAGCTGTCACGTGATGCGGGATTCCGCACATTGAGGGTGATTTGCAGGGCGCTGTCGCGGGCCACTTCGGTCGTGTCTCCGACAACATCAAAGTTGATCGAACTCTCCTGAAAATTGTAGACCCCAGAATTCCTAAACAGACGAGTCAAGCGCTCTCGTTCAGCGTTGAAGTTGTTCAGGTTAAACTGCCCTTTTGTTACGGCGGACTTCTCTGTATTGAGCTGCAGAAGTGAATCCAGTTCGGGGGAGGTGATGTTGTAGCGAATCGAATCCACATAAAAGGGCTGTCCAAGACGGATGTGGTAGTTCACGTCGGCCCGCTTCTTTCGCCTTCCCGGCTCTACCTCAAAGCGGACGGCATTGTTGAAGTAACCCTGATTTCTGTAGAATGCCGAGAGGCGATCTCTGGATTTTCGGGTACGGACACTATCGATGATGGTTGGTGCTTCCCCAACACGCTTTAAAAAATTGCTGTAACCTGAAACCAAGAAGGATTCACCTAATCGACTGACTTGTTTTTCGGAGAGCAGTTTGGCCAAACGCTCACGTCGCTTCGGATTTACATCGAGCCAGGCCTGGTAAAGAGAATCGGGATTGTCTTTGGCCATATTGTACAGCAGTAAGCGAAGCGGCACGCCGGCAAGTTTGCGGTTGGGCTGTTGGAGTAGGAGGTTGTTTTCTTGGTCTGACCTTATTTTTTCGCCTTCGAGGTATATCGTATTTTTGGTCAGGAGGTACTGGTTGTCGCCCACTCGTTTTACCGAGCTGCAACCCACGAAGAGGAGGGAGGTCAATGCCAGCAATAACGATGTCCTCCAAGTCCTTGGCCCAATTACCCTCATAAGCGTCAAAATTACATCATTTGCTCATTTTCTAAGCCCATGCTTTCTAAAAACCAACTCAAGCGATATGCCAAACTCAAGCAAAAGAAGTACCGGGATGCCGAGGGTTTATTTATTGCAGAGGGCGAAAAACTCGTTGAAGACTTGCTCCAGCGGGGTGCAGAAGCTGAATGTTTGGTGACGCAACAGCCTATTGAAGCTACTTCCAACTATGTTCAAGTGGATGAAAACGACTTCAAACGTCTGTCAAGCTTGGACAATCCCAGTGGAACATTGGGCGTCTTTAAAAAGCCCCTAGATGATGGACGTTCCCATGGGTGGATATTGGCTCTGGATGGTTTAAGAGATCCGGGGAATATGGGAACCATTCTGCGTTGTGCCGATTGGTTTGGTCTTTCTCGTGTGGTTTGCTCTCTGGATACCGTAGATTGTTTTAATCCCAAGGCGGTTCAGGCGAGTATGGGATCGGTGGCTAACATTCCAGTAGATTACTGCGATCTGCCTGCTTATTTAAAAGAACAAAAGCTACCGGTTTTTGGAACCTTTATGGAAGGGGAACCTGTAGAAGATAACCCACTGCCTATGGAGGGCATTTTGGTATTGGGCAATGAAGGGCAAGGAATACGGGAAGAAACTTCCGCTGTGATTGACTGCAAAGTCAAAATCAGCAAACACCCCCTGGCTCAGGCCGAAAGTCTAAATGTTGCCACCGCCGCAGCTATTTTTATGGCAGCTCTTCCTACTCGAACGTAAAATTGATAAATACCCCTCTTGTCCTCATCGCGTTGATGTTGCTGGTCCATGGGCTCGCCGGATCATTGTCTGGAACCAATTCATCCGTCAGTGCGAAAACTCCTCGAATGGAAGGTGAAAACTTGAAATAGGTGGTGTAAAAATCGATCCCAAAACCAACCTCATAGTTGTACACCTGTTTCTTCATTCGGAACTCACCGGCCCGGTTGTCGTCCGGACTGTCCTGGTTACTCCCCAGATTCAGTGCCGTCGAAACTCCTCCGATAATAAAAGGTTTCCAGTTTCCGAAACGTTTGGCGCTGGCTTTTACAAGTAAAGGAAAGCTGATGTAGGTGGATCGGGTCTCACGTATAGCGTCGACTTGTGAGCTAAAGCCCGGGAATCCGAGGGTCCTTTGGGTGTAGAATAAGCCCGGTTCAAAACGCAAATCAAGGTAGTCGTTGATGCGCATTTCACCAATCAATCCCACATTAAAACCATAGGATTTGTCAACCAGGATGTCTTGTCCGCGGTCGAGCTGGTAATCAAATTGAAAATCGAATTGGTTAAAACCGAGGTAGTACCCCCAATTGAGTTTTCTCTTGTCTTCGTTTTGAAGGTTGAGAATAGGGTTCTCTCTAAATTGCCCGTACAGGCCTGATGCAAAGAGGCTGCAAAGAAGAGCCCCGAAAAATGCTTTTTTCATTTATTTTGACGCTGTATAGATGGTCGCTGCCCCAAATGTTTGG
>CAZLGZ010000121.1:0-7902 GCA_964558965.1 uncultured Flavobacteriaceae bacterium | reverse complement strand
GCGGACGGGCGTTACCCGCTATGCTGCACTGTGGTGTCCGGACTTTCCTCCCGTCCACAAAGGACGAGCGATAAGGTGGCCTGCTCGCGGCAAAGGTACAGGTATTGTTAATAAGTATTTCCTTCGAAGCCAGACATCCAAACCAATATGAAAAGGCGATTTTTATCTTTGTATGAAAGCCCATTGGCATGGAACATTTTATCGTATCGGCACTGAAATACCGACCACAGCGATTTGCTGATGTTGTGGGGCAACAGGCCATTACCGATACCTTAGAAAATGCCATTGCGACTAATCATCTGGCACAGGCCCTTTTATTCTGTGGGCCCCGAGGTGTGGGTAAAACAAGCTGCGCTCGTATCTTGGCCAAGCGCATCAATGAGGCCGAACAAGCTCGAACCGAAGGAGCCGCACCCGTGGAAGACACGGATTACTCCTTCAATATTTTTGAGTTGGATGCAGCTTCAAACAATTCTGTTGACGACATCCGTTCCCTGATTGATCAGGTGCGTATTCCTCCTCAGGTAGGAAGCTATAAAGTGTACATCATTGATGAGGTGCATATGCTCTCGCAGGCTGCCTTCAACGCCTTCTTAAAAACCTTGGAAGAGCCCCCGGCTCACGCCATTTTTATATTGGCAACGACCGAAAAACACAAAATTCTGCCCACCATCCTATCGCGTTGTCAGATCTTTGACTTCCGAAGGATTTCTGTAAAAGATGCGGCCGAATACCTCAAAAAAATAGCCGCCGAGCAAGGTGTTCAGGCCGAAGACGAGGCCTTGCACATCATCGCTCAAAAAGCGGATGGCGCCATGCGTGATGCACTATCGATCTTCGATCGCGTAGTGAGTTTTTCGGGCAAAAATCTCAATAGACAAGCCGTTGCCCAGAGTTTGAGTATTCTGGACCACGACACCTATTTTAAGGCCACCCAAGCCATGTATGAGGGGCAAATCCCCAACTTACTTTTGCTCTTTGAAGAAGTACTGAATAAGGGCTTTGATGGGCAAATTTTCATTGCAGGACTGGCGGCTCACTTCCGCGACCTCCAAGTGGCGAAACAACCCGAAACCTTCCCCTTATTGGAGGTGACCGAAGGAATGAAACAACAGTACCAAGAGCAAAGCGCTCTTTGGTCTTCTGCCCAACTGCTACAAGCAATCGATTTGGCCAACCAGTGCGATCTGCAATACAAGGCCAGTAAGAACCAACGTCTGTTGGTAGAATTGTGCCTGATGAAACTCGCTTCCATCAGAGTAGAGGCCGAAAAAAAAAACACTAGTGGGCTCCTAGCAGCCGCTGTAGTCAAGGAACAAAAAGCAACCCCTGTTGCTGCAGAGGTCCCTAAACCCAGTGTACAACCCGCCGTAATTGCTTCTTCTGAGCCAGTCAATAAGGCTTCACAGACAGAAGCTAAACCGGAAGACCAAGCACCCCAGACAGCCACAGCGACAAGCCCAACAGCTCCAGTATCAGCTGAAAAGGTGCAGGTCCCCGCAACTCCAAAACCCAGCGAGCCGACACCTACAGCTCCGGAGAGCCTGACAAGCAATGCAAAAAGTGAAGTTGCGGTCCAAGCTCCTGTAGCAGAACCAACTCAGGCGAAGAGCTCAACGCCCGAGACCACTATTACCACAGTGGAGGAATCGCCTAAAACAGTGGAAGCCCCTCAACGCAAAGCATCGGCCTTATCGCTCTCGAGCATACAGAAGAAGAAGGATTGGGAAGCTCAAAAACAGCAACAAAGTTCGAATCCAGAAGACCTTCCACACGAAGCCTACACCACTGAGGCCTTTATGGAAAAGTGGCAGGCCTATCTGAAGCAATTGGAAGAGAATGGCCAGAAGATTTTGGCCGCTAATTTGGCCTCCGATAGCCCTCGATTAACACCAACCCATGGGATCCAATTGCAATTGGCCAATGATACCATGAAAAAAGAAATTGAGCGCGAACAAGGTCCCCTACTCACTTATTTGCGGGAGGGCTTAAAGAATTACAGCCTTCACCTCAAACTAGAGGTCAGTACAGAAGTGGCCGAAAAGTACGCTTTCACCCCTCAAGAGAAGTACGAAAAACTTCGCAAGAAGAATCCAGCGATCGACCTTTTACGCAAAGAATTTGATTTGGACTTTTAGTCCTCTTTTGGCCCTGTAATCCAAGCCCCTAAGGCGTACAACAGCATGGCGACAGCTGCAATAGCCGTTCCAAGAGCTTCTCGACCCATCTCTACATTGATGTTGTCGGTTCCCATTTTCAGGAAATCTCCATCGACACCACCGACGCCTTCAAAGGTTTCCGGCCAGTTGTTGTAGGTCGTATAAGCAAAGAAAATAAAGGCAATCAGGCCCATGATCGGACGAAAACGCCCGAAGAGAAACAAAAGAGACGCGAAGGCCGCGAATCCGTACATCAGGTACCATTTCAAAGGGTCAGGATCGTTTCCTTGTACATAAGCTGCGTAAACAAACATCAGCATGAGGACAAAGGCCAGGAGTTTAAAAAGTGCTTTCATATTTAAGTTTTGGTAGGGTTACTCTTTGATAACGTGCTGTTTAATCAAATCATATACCTGGGTGGCCTCTACGAGCTTTGCTGTATCCACTTCAGGCATATTGCTTAAAAATACAGGAAAATCCTTTTCATCCTCCGGCATACGCCCATGGGATCCACCTACCAACTCCGCCTTTAAGGGAATAACATTCATAACCGTACGGAATCCCAGCTTCTTAGCGATTAATTTTTTTATCACCTTGGCGGTAACCAAGGGATCATTGGGATCAGTAAACATCTCGACGGGATCATAGCCCGGTTTTTTGTGAATATCCACCATTCGAGCATAATCGGGAGCCTTGCGATCGTCTTCCCAGAAATAGTAAGTAAACCAACTGTCTTGATCAGCCATGATCACAAAATCTCCGCTTCTGGAGTGGTTCATTCCGACCTCCTGGCGCTGCTCCCCTTCCCATATCTTTTCAACACCCGGCGTGCTCTGCAGGATTTCACGAACCTGCTCACGACTAGCTTCATCATTGAGGTAGACGTGGGCCCACTGGTGATCAGCAACTGCAAAGGCTTGGCTGGCACCTGGATCCAACAGTTCTAATCCGCGTTCGACCCGAATACCGAGTAAATTCGCTTTCCGCAGCTCTCGGTTGAGGTGTACTGGGCGGCTTACTGGCGTAATACCGTACTCCGAAAGCAAAATGATCCTTGATCCTTCAAAATGATCCAGTAACTGCCCCACGACGGTGTCAATCTCTTGTAAGTCTTTGTGAACCCGCGCATCCTCTACCCCATAACGCTGCAGGTTGTAGTCCATATGAGGCAGATACACCAAGCTCAGGGTCGGGTTGTATTTTTTGTCTGTATAAATCGCCGCATCCGCAATCCATTGGCTCGACTCAATCGAGGTACGGGGTCCCCAGAATTTAAAGAGCGGAAAGTCTCCAAATTGGGCCTGCAGCTCATCTCGTAAACCCGCCGGGAAACTATAGCAATCCGGGATTTTACGCCCATCCGCTAGGTAATTGGGTCTCGGGGTAACCGAATAATCGGCCGTCGAATACATATTGTACCACCAAAACAGATTGGCACAACTAAAGTCGGCATCCATTGCTTTGAGCTCATCCCAGATCTTAGGAGCCTCCACCAGTTTATTGGATTGTCGCCAAAACTTGACCTCACATTCGTCTTTAAAATACCAGCCATTAGCCACTATTCCATGTTCTTGCGGGCTTTTCCCTGTTAGGTAAGTACTTTGAGCAGTGCAGGTCACTGCAGGCAAAACGGGCTTAATCACCCGATTCTGCCCCTCCTTCTGAAAGGCCGCTATACGGGGAGTGTGTTCACCGATATGCCTGTTACTCAGGCCTACCACATTAATGACAACCGTTTTCTTCATTGAATCTTCCTTTTAGGGCTTGGGCCAATGGGTTTGCACCCATTTGAGCTCCCGTATGATAGACTCCTCCAAAGGGGCCTTCAGGTCCTGGGGCAAAACATCCCAGGTATAGGTTTCCACCTCAAAGTGCTGGCTGATGTTTTGGCTTCGCATCAATTCAAACAAGCCCAGCAATTGGTCTTGGGTGGATTGCAAGACACCATAGTCCTCCAAAAATACGGGAACATGAAAATGAGCTCTTAACTCCTCAAATTCAGGATTCTCCTCTAAAAGGACAGGGATATCGCTATAGGTTTTCACCCCTTCACTACTGTTCTGGGTAACTTGGTGCAGATAGGTGGGTTCTTGAAACTGCTTGAGCGCAGTAAGCAGATTCTCTTTCGTCTCATTTTCCGACGACAGTTTGAGGGCGGAACTGAGCTGCACTTTACCAATGAGGACCCCGGCTTCTTGAATCTTCTCCCAAGTCAGTTCTGGGGCTTCGTAGGCCAAAGAGAAATGACAGACATCATAACAGAGAGTGAAGTACCGCCGCACCCGGGCATCCGCCTCTTCCGAGTTTAAACCTTGTGATTCAAAACGGGCCTTTCCGCTGGGTAAAACGTAATCCTGAAAAAAAGCGAGGAATTCGTCGCTGTTCTCTAAAAGTCCATCGGGTTCCGGTTCCATGTCTAAATGAATATAGGTCCCGGTTTGCTCTTCCAAAATAGCCGCTTCCTCAATCCAGATGGCAATCGCATCGGCTGCGGTTTGCTGAATTCCTTGAAGATCTTCTTTTTGATGCCAATGTCTATAGGTGATGGGAGAGGTCGAAATACTGCCCTCACTTCCGCGGGGAACCAAGGCTCCCATGATATAAAGTAATCGGAGACTGTAATCCAATCGTTCAAGAGTAGTCCAGTCCGGCTCATGAACCTTGTCTTTGACCTCCTGCCCGTGAAAATCTCCGTAAGGGAAGCCATTACAAGTAAAAACATAGAGGTCTTCCTGCTTGAGCCAAGCTTTAAACTCTGCGAGTTGCTCTCCTTGAAGGAGTTCTTCGCTAGCGGTATTGGAAAGCCTTAAACCAACGCCAAAAGACTGCTCTGGAGAAACCTCAGCCTTGATTTTAGGTAAATAATGCTGTAAATGATGAAAACTTTCTTCCCAATCCTGTCCCGGATGGGTGTTGCTGCAATAACTCAGATGGGCCTCCTGGTTTATCTTCATGAAGTTCGATGTAGTGAAGGAGCCTTCATTTCTTCTATGGCTAGTGCCATCAGGTCTTCGTCAATCTCGTGGACATCGTATTGATGACCCACTCCTTTAATCAGGGTGATGGTGAGTTGTCCACCCAGGTGTTCACGGAACTCCTCCAATCCTTTTAGAAGCTCTTGGCTATCGATGGACGCGGGAATTGACATCGGGAAACCCAGTGACTCAAACACCCCCTTAACACGGCTAAAGACCTCCTCTTCAATAAAGTCTTTCTGCCTTGCGTATGCCAAATCCAAGCAAATCCCCAGGGCAACCGCCTCCCCATGACGTAAGTCGTACTGAGTGAGTTGCTCCATTTTATGAGCAGACCAGTGGCCAAAATCCAGCGGCCTGGAAGATCCCGATTCGAAGGGGTCTCCTCCCTGGCTGATGTGATTGGTATGCAATAAAGCGCAGCGGTAAATGAGTTCGTTCATTTCTTCCTCTGAACGCTCTCTCAAGGCTTGGGTATGGTCCTCTATCCAATAATAGAAATCGGCATCCTGTAATAGAGACACCTTAACGGCCTCCGCTATCCCGGCAATCCAGTCGCGCTGCTCCAAAGAAGTAAGGAGTTGGGAATCATTAATGATGGCGATTGGGAGGGCGAAGCTGCCAATAAAGTTCTTTTTTCCGAAGGCGTTGATTCCGTTCTTAACCCCGACAGCGGCATCGTTCTGTGCCAAAACCGTAGTGGGAATACGAATAAGTTTCACCCCTCGGTGCGCGATAGCTGCCGCAAAACCAGCCATATCGATGACTGCTCCACCTCCGACGGCCAAGACCACCGAGTGACGGCAAATATGATAATCGTCGATGGCTTTTAAAACCTTGTTGGATTGGGTATCATCGGCCTTGCTCGCTTCCCCCCCGGGCACTTCCAGAATGTGTTGCAGTTGCATGGCATCGGAATGCGATTCAAAATAGGCTTGAACCTGCTTCTTAAAATCTGGCCAATGACGCAAAAAACCTTCATCCACTACCACCAAAGTTTTGACAGGGCCACGAAGGCCGCTGTAAACATCCTTTAGCAGTGCATTGTTGGGGTCAAATAAATGGCGGGTAAACAAGACCTGGTACCGAAAGGGTACGACAAACTCTTGTTCTATGTTGGGCGGTGTTTTCACGTTGCTCAAAATTAAGTAACGGCAAAGACTTTCGAAAGCGTACGTGAAAGTGGAAAAAGTGCTAAAATGATGAGGGTAAAGAGAGGCCCGACATAGGCCGACGCCATGGCGGCATCAAGCACTATCAGGGAAATAACTCCCCATTTTACGGCTTTACGGATATTCCCCGCGATAGGTTCTTTCCAGGCTTTGTACAAAGGGGGCAATACCATGGCATAAAACAAAAGGAGCAAACCCAAAGCAAACCACCAAAAACTTGCAGTTGATAAAGCCAAATAAAGTATGATTGCTCCCACCAAAAAGTACAGAATGGCGGCTATTCCTTGTGTTGTGCTTTTTCCTCCGTGAACCTCTCCTTGACTGATGGCCGTAATAGCTCCGATGAACAAGAGCGGAATCAGCAAGAAAATCCAATAGGGTTCTCCAGGCAGGAGGCTCATTCCTAAAAGTAAATTGAGACTTCTGCAACTTCCCATTGCCAAGGGACCCGCAATGCTATGGTGTTTAGCTTTCCAATTGTAGAGGACAATCATACCACTAAGTGCAGCAGCGATCGCCCCACTACTAGGATTTAAAATAGAAGCAATACCGACACCCAATAGCAACAAGACAAGACCGAATCGAAGAACCGCAGCCTTACTCACCACTCCGGCCGGTATAGGCCTTTCTGGGCGCTCTATGGCATCTAAATCGGCATCAAAAAAATCATTAAGAACCACTCCCCCGGCATAAAGGCAAACCGATGCCAAACAAAGTAGAAAAATTTCTATGGGTCTTGGTTCGAGCTGAACAAACTCCTCGATGGACAGCGAGCGCATGTGCTTTAGGAGTCCCGGAGAAAAACTCATCACGGCTACCCCCGCCAAAATATCAGCAGCAGCCGTCGGCAAGTTCGCCGGACGACACAATTGGATGTACGCTTTAAGCGTGGGGTTCATTAGCTGATGGTATCGCTATCTACACGAGGCTCTTGTCCGCGCAAGACGCTGTTGTCTTCAAAAAGTTGGCGCTGATCAATGCCCGGGGCGTCCAACCAGTGCTCTTCTTTCATCTTTCCGGACATACCAAAAACGTCCAGAGCATTTTGATAGCAGGTTTTGACTACATCTTCTTTTGGCACTCCTTCGCGCAGCATCAGGGAAGCTGTTTTTGGTACAGCCAGGGGATCACTGACCCCCCAGTCGGCCGAACTGTCAACGATAATGTTGGTGCTACCAAAACGCTTGACCACTTCCACCATGCGTTTGTTCCCCATCTTGGTTTTGGGATAAATCGTAAAGGCCGCAATAAAGCCCTTGTCGAGGACCTCCTGAACCGTCTCTTCATTGTTGTGGTCAATGACTACACGACCTGGATCTAAACCGTGTTCCAGGCAGACTTCCATACTGCGGTGGGTCCCGGCTTTCTTATCGCGGTGAGGAGTGTGAATCTGCACCAGCAAATCCAACTCCTTAGCCAATTCCAATTGGGCTCGGAAGTACTTGTCTTCTGCGGGAGTCTGGTCGTCATAACCAATCTCACCCACAGCCACCACATTCTCTTTGTGCAGATAAAGAGGCAATAATTCCATGACCTCTTCGGCCAAGGCTTCATTATTGGCTTCCTTGGAGTTGAGGCCAATGGTGCAGTAGTGCT
>CAZLGZ010000120.1:0-7913 GCA_964558965.1 uncultured Flavobacteriaceae bacterium | reverse complement strand
CCGTCTTATTGACGAAAACAAAGAGGCAAAAGAGAGTCTTACGAAGGACTTGCAATCCCAAAAGGCCTTATTAAAGAGCATCAAATCAAACGAATCCCGCTATTCCAGTCAATTGGCGAAAAAGAGGAAAGATGCGCGTCAAATTGATGCCGAAATCAACAAATTGATTCGCCTCGAAATCGCACGGGCCAATAAGGAGTCCGGAGCCAGTGGCAATTCGTTTGTATTGACCCCGGAAGCCAAGGTGTTAGCGAACAATTTTGAATCCAACCGCGGCAAATTGATTTGGCCGGTAGAGAAAGGAGTGAAAAGCGAAGGTTTTGGCATATACCAGGACAAGGTCTATCCATCTCTCCAGCACAACAACAGCGGGGTCACCATCAGCACGGCAAAGGGCGAGCAGGCCCGGGCTATTTTTGAAGGCGAGGTGATGACCGTGATGACCAGTAAGCTGGGCCGAAAAGGGGTCTATGTGCGTCACGGGAACTATATTTCCTTTTACTACAACCTTTCGAAGGTGTATGTCGAAAAGGGCGACAAGGTGACCTCCAAGACCATTTTAGGAGATATCTACACCAATGGGCAGGGGAGCACCAAGCTCAAATTTTACCTCTACAAGAACCTGAAAAAATTGAATCCGGAGAACTGGATTTATCGCCTGTAGTTCCTATCTTGTTGTGACCTAGAACACAACACTGCCATGTCTGCAATCACTACCCTGGACGGAAGTTTCCAACTGCACAATGGCGTCAACATGCCTTATTTGGGCTTAGGCGTCTACCTCTCAGAAAACGGAAATGAAGTTATTCAAGCGGTGGAATGGGCTTTAGAAGCCGGTTACCGCCATATCGATACCGCCTCAATTTATAAAAATGAAGAAGGGGTAGGTGAAGGCCTGCGCCATTCCGGAATTTCCCGAGACGATCAATTTATAGTGAGCAAAGTGTGGAATGCTGACCAGGGCTTTGAAAGTACCCTGCGTGCCTATGATGAGAGTTTGAAACGACTGGGGCTGGAATACCTGGATCTCTACCTGATTCACTGGCCTACGAAGGGAAAGTACAAGGAGACGTGGAAGGCTCTCGAAAAAATCTATGCCGAAGGGCGGGTACGGGCTATTGGAGTCAGTAATTTTCTGCAACATCAGTTAGAAGATTTACTGACGGAAGCCGAAGTAGTGCCCATGGTCAACCAGATGGAATTTCACCCTTATCTGGTGCAGCAGGAGCTCTTGGATTTTTGCGCCTCAAAATCGATCCAATACGAAGCCTGGTCTCCCCTGATGCAAGGCCATATTTTTGAATTAGAAGTCATGCGTGAATTGGCTGATAAATACGGAAAGAGCATCGCTCAGATCGTTTTGCGCTGGGATTTACAAAAGGGGGTCGTGACCATCCCCAAGTCGGTAAAAAAAGAACGCATTACAAGCAATGCGGACCTTTTTGATTTTGAGTTGTCCGCAGAGGATGTAGCTATTCTAGACGGCCTAAACCGCGGAAAACGCTTTGGTCCGGATCCGGATAACTTTGACTTTTAAGCGATGAAAAAGAGCAAACTACTGTGGAGTGGGCTTATGGTTTTACTCCTGTCCTCCTGTGAAGGAATTGATGTTGAACCCAACCGACGGCTTTTAATCAGTGGTCAAATCCAGACGGCGAATCCTTCGGAAGCAGAAGGCTTACGATTAGAATTCGTCACCGGGACCACCGAGTTAAGCCAGAGTGTTTTAAGGCGGCCCGAAAGCTTTCGACAGGAGACCTTTTTTGAAGTCTTAGGCCTGACAACTCTGGATGGCCAAGGCAGGTTCAGAATGACAAGCCTGGAGGCACGAGGAAGCCGTTTATTAGGTGTTAATTTACCTGGCACGCCTGATTATGACAGTGACTATGCCACTTTGGTAGTCAGTGCTTTTCCTATACCCTTGCCGAGTACAGAGTTTACCTTAGAAACCACCACTCTGGAGCGGGTCCGAGATAGCCGCTTGGAAGTGAGCCGTTCCGTTTTTACAGGAGACACCTTAGAGGTCAGTATTCGATATGCTTCGCGAGTTAAAGCGATCTATTTACAAGACAATGAGTTTTTCCCGAGTGATCAAATGACCGACTTCTTTCGGCTTTTACCGGGGGAACTCTCCGAAAGTTTAGAATTCACCACCCGGGAAGGAAGCGACCTCGAGATCCAGTTTTTCCGAATCAATGGGGGAGTGCAAGAAGAAGGAAGTCTAACCCTTAGCCCCGATGCTAACCAAATCTACCGCTATGCAATGGATTAGTAAGAATATTCAGCAGCTGGTATTAGGTGTGCTCTTAGCGACAGGCTGCACCTGGGCCCAGGACAAGCCAGACTACTACTACGATGTTTTGGGAGAAGCCAGCGTAGGCTTTCTGATGCCCTCGGCCTTTGGAGATAACTATATCGCGGAAGGCTATTCTCTGGATCCGGGGATTCAAATTCGCGGAGGTATTCGCGTCGATCCCAAGCTCCTTTTGGGTGGAGATTTTCAATTTTATTACGGTCGGGTGACCAATCCAGAGATCACGGGGGCCTTTAGAGGCTCCAATATTCGAAGGCTGATGGTCTTTGGACAGTACAACCTCCTGGATGAACGCTCCGATCTGGCGGTACAGGCCGGTTTGGAATTTGGGGTCGTCATTTTAGACAACCACATTGCTGCTGAAGAATTTCGGGACGACGGAATCAGTACGGGCTTTTCGTTGGACGTTAGTTACCGCTTTAGTACCACCTTTGGGGTGTACGCCCACGGCTTATTGGTCCGGGATTGGATGAATATCAAAACGGCTCCCGGTCTGGAGGATTCTTTTAAGCGTGTGGATTACTTCATTCCCAGTGTGGGAATCAGGTTGTATATACGCTAAAACTAATCGGTAAAAAGGGCTTTGAGTTCGGTCGCGTCTTCGGGTTTCATTTTGCCGGCGAGGACTAAGCTGAGTTGCTTTCTTCTCAAAGCTGCGTCGTAACGCGCTTGTTCCAGTTCGGTTTCAGGAACTATTGGGGGCACTTCGGTAGGCTTCCCGGTCTCGTCGACGGCGACGAAGGTGTATATCGCTTCGTTTGCCTTGGTTTTTTCGCCGCTAAAACGGTCTTCTATCCACACATCGATAAAGATCTCCATCGAGGATCTAAAAGCTCGAGAAACGGACGCTTCTACGGTTACAACACTACCTAATGGAATACTGTGGTTGAAGGCAACGTGGTTAACGGAAGCCGTAACGGTGATGCGTCGACTGTGACGTCTGGCCGAGATACTGGCCGCTCGGTCCATACGAGCCAACAATTCCCCTCCAAACAAGTTGTTCAGAGGATTGGTTTCGCTCGGTAGAACGAGGTCGGTCATGACGGTACGAGATTGACTGGGCGACTTGGCCTTCATGCTGTGTATTTTGGGGGCAAAGATAGCGGCTAGGTCCGGGATGGACTAGCGTTTATTGGTTTTTGGCAAGAATCCAAGCATCTGCGTTTTCGCTCTCTTGGATTAGGGAAAGAAACTTTTTCGCGTCTTTCGGATTTTCAAAACCTCCATAAGTAACCTGGTGGAGGTTGTATTGGTTTTTACCGAGGTACTGGGAATCGTAACCTTTCGCTCGAAGCTCAGCGATTTTACGGGTCGCATTTTCCTGAATACGGAAGGCCCCGGCCATCACGTGGAACTTTTCTACCTTGACTTCTACCGGAGGCAATTCAATCAAGGACGACTCGTAAAAAGTCTCTTGCTGTACATAGTTGGCAATGGCATCATTGGCCTCTTGTTGCGCAAGGCGGTTTTTCTTCTGATCCTGGTTGTAGAAGTAGAAGGCCGTCAAAGTGACCGAAATCAACAAAAGAATCATAGAAGCGTACTTCAGCCAAGGCAAGATACCGGCTTCATCTTCTTCAATTTCTTCCGCAGTAGTTAACTGAAAGCTTCTTTCGTTATTCTCTTGAACGGGTGCCGCCTTGGCCTGGTCTTTTGGCAAGACTTCAATGGCCGAAAGCCCAAAAGAAGAAGGCAAGTAATTGCTGTGAACTTCTGCTTCGAACTCAATGCGTTCTAGAGCACTTTTCTTGAGACTTCCCAACCCATCTAAATGCAAGGCGTTACCACTTTCTAATGTGGATTTCCACTCCTCTGCAGTGGCTTGGATCTGCTCCTTGGCTTCTGCTGAGCTGCTGACTTTTCCTTTGAGGAGGTGCTGCACGAGCAAACCATCATCGTGGTTCAAGCGCGGGTGAAAACTCAAGGTTTTCTTGGGAGGATGCAATTGATTCGCTCCTGTGTCGTGGGCGGCGGGTGCCGTATGCGCCATAAACGCGCCAAACCCAGGCACAACGATACAGCTGTGCTTAAACAAGAGTTCCTGGATGTGACTTTCCATTTGCATCACTACAAATATCTCAAAAAATAGAAAATGAATCAGAATAATTAGTTAATAGTTATACAATGATCGATTTTGTGTAATTTGAGAGCTTAAGACGTTGATAATGAAGGAGAAAGAAACTGTTTCTCTGCTGCAATTTCAAAGCAGTAAGGGAATTGGTTCGGTGAGAGGAAAACAACTCATTGAAAAATTTGGCTCGGCCTGGGATGCCATTTGTTGGGCAAGAAGCGCTCGGCATTCGGTGCCTTCATGGGCCGAAATACTCAGGCAAGATGGCCCCAGAAGAAAGGCCGAAACAGAGTTTAAAGATGCCCAAGACCGAGGGTATACCCTTTTGGGGTATGGGCAAGCCGGTTACCCCCGGCGCTTAACCGAAATTCCCGATCCACCCTTGGTGCTTTTTGTGGAGGGGGAGGCTAGTCTCGCGGCCTCGAACACCCTTAGTGTGGTCGGTACGCGTCGGATGACGCCCTATGGAGCTGCTTTTTGTAATGCCTTGATCGAGGATCTTAAAGCCTACCGTCCAACCCTGGTTTCTGGATTTGCCGAAGGAATCGATATTACGGTGCAAATGGCTGCTGTAGAGGCCGGCTTGGAGACGGTAGCCTGCTTGGCTCACGGGCTAGGCGTGACCTATCCGGCAGTTCATACGGGCTTTCGGAAAAAGGTGGTGAAACAAGGCGCCTTGGTAACGGAGTTTTGGAGGGAAGAAAGACCCATTCCTTCACATTTTGTTCGGCGCAATCGAATCATTGCTGGTTTGTCTTCAGCGACACTGGTTATTCAATCGGCGAGTACCGGGGGGAGTTTGATCACGGCAGACTTGGCCTTCGGCTATCACCGAGAGGTTTATGCGGTTCCGGGCAGAACCACAGATCCTCAAAACAAGGGCTGTTTGGAACTCATTCGGGATCACAAGGCACAATTGATTTCTGAACCTCAGGATTTGATTGATTTTTTGAAATGGGAGCGACCGGAGAGTGAATTTTTGGACCACAATCCAACGGAAAGGGGTGCAGGAGCTCAAGGGAATATACAATCCCCTCTAACAGAACAGTCTATCTTGTTTTGCTTGCAGAAGAACGGGAAAATGACGCCGGAAAACGTCAAAAAGCACTTAGCGCTCTCGAATGGGCAGTTAATGGAGTGGATTCTGCGACTGGAATTGGCCGGTAAAATCCGTACCGAACCCGGTAATTTATTAGTGTTGACCTAATAACCGACTTTGGTGCGAACCCGTTGCAACACTTCTTGGGCCACTTGACGTGCCCGAGCGGCACCTTCGGCCAGGGCTTCATCCATTTCGGCAGGGTTGGCCATGTAGTGGTCGAACCTTTCACGGGCCTCTCCGAATTTTTCGAGTAGAAGTTCGTAAAGGGCCTGTTTGGCATGTCCGTAACCGTAATTGCCTCCGAGGTAGTTTTGACGCATTTCCTCCACTTGTTCGGGACTCCCCAGAATCTTGTAGAGTGCAAACACATTGTCTGTTTCCGGGTCTTTTGGGTCCTCCATGGGCGTGCTGTCGGTAACAATACCCATGATTTGCTTGCGCAATTTTTTGTCGGGCTGGAAGAGGTTGATGATGTTGGATTTGCTCTTACTCATCTTGGCCCCGTCTGTTCCGGGAACGTACATGGTGTTTTCTTGCACCTGAGCCTCGGGCACCACGAAGGTTTCTCCCAGCTGGTTGTGGAATCGGTTGGCCACATCCCGGGTCATTTCCAAATGCTGCAATTGGTCCTTTCCGACCGGCACGATTTCGGCATCGTAGAGCAAAATATCGGCAGCCATGAGCATGGGGTAGGTAAAAAGGCCCGTATTCACATCTTCGAGGCGATCAGCTTTATCTTTAAAGGAGTGTGCCAAGGTCATGCGTTGGTAGGGGAAGAAGCAGCTGAGGTACCAGGCGAGTTCCGTTACTTCGGGTACATCGCTTTGGCGGTAAAAAATGGTTTTATTCACATCCAGGCCAAAAGCCAACCAAGTGGCAGCGGTAGCGTAGGTGTTTTCGCGTAATTGCGCTCCATCTTTGATTTGGGTCAGGGAGTGCATGTCTGCGATAAACAGAAAGGAGTCATTTTCGGGCTTATTGGCCATTTCAATGGCGGGTAAAATTGCGCCCAAGATGTTTCCTAAGTGTGGAGTACCTGTACTTTGAATTCCGGTGAGGATTCGAGCCATGAATAAAAAGGATTTTAACCCTGCATAATTACAAAATTTATACTTTCGGGCTATGCCAGAGGAAGTGAAAAATAAAGGGATACGCTCATTTTTACTCGTGCGCCTGCTGTTGGCCCCTTTCTACATTCTATACCGGGTGTGGTTTTATGTTCTAGCCGCTATACCGATCGGTATAATGTTTCCGTTTTTGCTGTTTAGTGTCTTGTCTCCCAGGACCTATTCCTTCTTTTATTGGTTGGCACGTTCCATCTGGGCTCGTTTTATTCTCTACGGCATGGGTTGCCCACCTCGAATCCATCGGATGGAGGGTTGGAAGTCCAACCCCCCTCAAATGATCATCGCCAACCACACCAGTATGTTGGATATTATGTTGATGCTTCGGGCGTGCCCTGAACCTTTTGTCTTTGTCGGGAAAAAGGAACTCGAAAAGATTCCAGTCTTTGGATTCTTTTACCGACGGGTATGCATTTTGGTGGATAGAGGAAATGCCCAAAGCAAGGCTGAGGTATACAGAGCCGTAGAGGAGCGTCTTGAGCGTGGGTTACACATTTGTATTTTCCCTGAGGGCGGTGTGCCGGACGAAAGTGTAGCATTGGACCGTTTCAAATCAGGTGCCTTTCGAATGGCGGCCCAACACGGGATGGACATTGCGCCCATGGTCTTCTACGACTGCAAACAGCGCTTTTCTTGGAGTTATTTTAAAGGCGGACCGGGACCATTGCGGGTACTTCAACTTCCCGGAACAACTTCTGAAGAGTTGAAACAACTCGAAGATGCCCCCGATCATTTTCGCGGAATTCTACTTCAAGAATTACAGGAAGAGCAGCTTTGGAAGAAGTCTAAAAACGGAAGTTAATCCCGCTGTATACCCCAAAACTATAAGGCTGAAAGTTCCCTGCTTCTCCATCGAAGGTGTTCAATTGGTACTTGAAGAGCGGCTCTACAGAGAGACTCCATTGTTCACCCAATTGATAACCCAGACCTACTCCGAGGTTGGTGCTGAAATTAAAGGGGTTCACATTGTTTGCTTCTCCCATAGTCGTTACCCGGCCTTCAGAAGAAAGACTCACTTGGTTATCGATTAACATCAAGGAGCTGAAACCACCGATCAAGTCAAGCGAGAACTTCTTGTCGATAAAGCGGTACTGCATCTCAACGGGAATCTCCAAGTAACGCATTTGCTGTCTCATTTGACCATTACGTGCCGGACTATCCGCAACAATGTCGCTACGCAATTCTTCCAGGGCGCCATTCCCACCACCTCGGGCGGTTGAAGTGACGACCAGATTTACGGCATTATCTCCATAGTCGATATTTTCGATCATATCACTGGTCGAACTGCTCAAGGATGATGAG
>CAZLGZ010000119.1:0-7940 GCA_964558965.1 uncultured Flavobacteriaceae bacterium | reverse complement strand
ATCCTAAGCTATTATCGGTTTACTTCAGTTTGGGATTATTGCGGTGGCGATCGTGGTCCCGCTTGCTCTTCAAATCCATTTTACGGTCAAAGGCTTCTTGTAAATCTACTCCTGTTTGATTGGCCAAACAAAGTACTACAAAAACAACATCCGCCAGCTCTTCTCCGAGATCCTTGGCCTTATCGCTTTCTTTTTCGCTTTGCTCCCCATATCGACGGGCAATGATACGAGCCACCTCGCCGACCTCTTCGGTGAGTTGGGCCATATTGGTCAACTCATTGAAGTAACGAACTCCGTGTTCCTGTATCCACTGATCAACAGCCTGCTGGGCTCCCTTTAATTCCACTATTCTCGCTTTAGGACTCTAAATTACGCCTTTACCAAGACAATCTTTTCTTGATTTTTTACAATCATTTGATTGAAGAACTCTTTGAGCATAGGATAAAAAGAAGGGCCATAAACTGCCTTGTCCAAGCTAAAGTTGCACTGCAATTGAATCTTTTGGCCCACTTGGGATACGCTGTATTGAAAGCTTCCTCCTCCTTCGGGCAATGCCATTCGAACCGGCGCTGGTAAAGATTCCACTGAATAACCCGCGGGCAATTCAATATTTACCATATACCGGTCTTGCTGAGGAAAGCCCAATTCAACAGCATACTCTCTGGTATCCGCTGTAAAAGGGTTGTTGGAGGTGGTTAAAAACAGAAGAGGATTGAGGTACTTTTTCCCCGAAATAGTTTCTAGGACATTCTCTTTATAAAAAGAATAGGACTGACTCAGCGGCTTATTCAAATCCTCGACTTGCTTAATCGCAAAATCATCAATTTCAATTTCTCCATTGTCCTTCTCAAGCTCCTCCAAATACGAATCTTCCGTACCGCCCAAGTACTCCTTTCGAAGTAAATAAGCATAGTGACCAGTAAATCGGGAGTTACAAGAACCTTCCAATTCTCCGGTATCACTCAAGGTCGCGTTGACCATAGTGGTCTCTACCGCTTTGATAGACGGCGTCAGGGGCACCATTTCTGTCCCTCCTGTGGAATTCAGTTTTTGCCCAATCCAGTTCAGATCCCGAACAGGCAGAATATTCGGCGTAGAAAAAGGGTCGGTCGCATCCATCAAATACTGCTTACCATCCACTTCGGCGGAAGCAATAACAAAATTCAATCCATCCAAAGTAGGAAAGAGCGGCACCCCGTTAGAACGTGTACTCAAAAGAACGGGCTGGGCATTCAAGCCTGCCGCACGCAACATCGCCACCAACATCAGGTTAATTTCGCCGGAATTTCCTGAACCTTCTTCATAGGCTTGTCGCACCCCTTTTGCACAGTAAACACCATAGCGTTCATCCCATTTCACCTTTTGTTTGACATAAGCTAAAATCGTGTTCATTTTGTCCATTGGAGAAGCCGCATTGGCAATAACTCCTGGCAATTCCTCCCGGAAATACCTATCTCGTTTTAGCTCAGACCCAAAGCGATCAGCCTTACTGATGGTCTTCACCACATCATCCCAAGACTTGGCGTAGTTGGTAAACGTTTGACCCGGAATTTGAACGGAAGCAATCTCAAACTTCATCCCTAGTCGGTAGTTGTCCATGTTGGATACAAAGTCTTCCTCTTCCAAGGCAGGAATATTATCCAATTCATAGACAATCTTGTTGGCATTGGTTTCGAGTGTATTGTTATATACAGGGGTGATGGTCGGTTTTAAGTAAGCAAAACCTCTCTGCATTTGGTTGTAGCGGAACCACTCCAGGATATTGAGAATGGCAATGACCTTTTTGGTTGGGATATACTCCTGAAACACGTACTCGTCTATCGACATAAATGGGGAAGTCACCTTGTACTTGTACTCCAAAACGCTCCCGGCCTTAGCGTTGGGAAGGGTAAAACGAATACGTGTGCGGTTATCCGATGCTTTCTCTTTAAAAATGGATTCCTTCCCCATTTTCTCTTTTTTCAGTCCGGTGGGTTCCCAGTTATAGGTATACCCTTTGAGGTCTGAAATACGCTCATCAGACCCCCGGTTGTTGTAAAGGCTCACGACCTGGGTAGCATAATTCAGGGCGTCCTGATCATAAATCTTAATCTTTTCATGAATCTCTGTCACCAATTGAAACCCAGATCCCGTAAAGTACTGGTAGTAGGAATTGCGGTATTTGTATAAATAGGCCGCCTTGGCTGTACTGTCGAGGGGGTAAAACTCTTCTCTGACCTCATCGATATTTTCTTTCCCAAACTTGAGAATATCCTGAGCTGAAACTGAAAAAGTCAATAAAAAGAGGATGATAAAAACGAATGGTTTTTTCATGGTTATGGTTATAAAGTGTGAATGGTTTTTAAATCTTTTGAGCAGCAACTCGGGCCCGGTCATGACCGGCTACTTTGCGACGAAACTTGCGGTAGGTTTCGTAGTCCTCCGCCGGGTATTTACCGTGCTTCAAACTAAAAGTTCGCTCGTATTGAAGTTTACCGTCTTCCAGGCGTTTTACCGTGGAGGTGTAACTCCCAAACTTCGAAAGAAGCAGTACCGGCTCCGGAATATTTTCCAGGGAATACCCTTCAGGCAATTGCACCACAGAAACGACCCTGTCCGTATAACCCCGAGCAATACTGAACTCGGTTTCCCGGTTGCGCACACGCTTCGGAACATAGGTGTTCTGATCCAATGGATTCAGGCGAAACAACATCTCTTGTCCAACAAACTGAGCGTAATTGCGTGCTTGTAGGTCGACGCTTTCTTCAAAAAGGACCTCATCGGTATTATTGGTAAACTGGTAGCTATCAATCGAGAGATCCGTCAAATCCGACCAGCGCTCCTTGTAGTGTTCTTTGATGTCCTTTTCTTTTTCCTTTGCCCAGGTGTAATTGTGATCATAGGCAATTCCTCCATGCACCGCCTTGTAGCTCCCGGCAAAATTTCCTTCAGGGCTGATACTAAAGGCCACTTCACTGTTGGTGGTGTTGTCGTCATCCAGGTACTGATGAGTTCTTTTGATCTCCCCGCCTTCCGGAGTAACCATCAAGACCAGTCGGTCATCCGTAAAATCCCCTAAGTAATTAAAAGGAAGGGTTTGACTGGTGCACTCCAACCAAATATCTTCTCCGTTAATAGGTACGTTTAAGATGGCATGATTCCCCTGCATAGAAGCAAAATCACTCACCATATCGCGCTTTTGAGACCCTGCCCACACCACTGCATAATTCGATTCAATTCCCTGTGAACTCAGCAAGGCTTTGGTGTAATTGGTCAAGCCTTTACAATCGCCATACTTCACGCGGTCGACCTCCCCGGCACTAATAGGCATCCACCCCCCAATACCGAGCTGTACACTGATGTATCGAGTGTTCTCCTGCACGTACTCGTAGATGCGCTTAGCCTTTTCCTTGGGATCGGTGATCCCTTTTAGCAGCAAGGTAACTTCTGAAATGGTGGATTGCGGCAAGGCATCACGCCCCTTGATTAACTCCTCGTACTGCCAACGGCCAAAGCTTTCCCAATCAGCTCCTTCACCATTGACATTCTCTAACCTGAACTTGTTGAGCGCAGGCCACACCGTCGGCCCAACCTCATAGATAGGTCCACTCAATGCCTCTCTTTTCAGGGCTGCCCTCGGCGGAAACCGAAAGCTTGATTTCTCAGGCCCAACTTCCTTTTCTACCCCAAATTTTTCGAGATTCCATTCTTTAAACCGCGGCTTAAGGCTCATCGGGTAACGCAGTTCCATTTGGCTGCTCATCACAGAAACCCCGTACTGCTCAATCGGGTACCAACGGGGTAAAAAAGCGGTATTCCCGCTCTCTTCTTGATAAGAAAAGTACACCGTGTACGGAAAACTCTGCGGCACGTAGTGAAGGTACTTTACTCGGGAATCCTCATAAAGGGAAATGCCTGAAACGGCTGCAAAATCTTCGAAGTCTTTGGACTTGTATTTTTTGATGGAACTCCCGGCTGCGTTGAATATTTCGGCTTGGAGATTCTTGATTTTCACCCCTGGATCGTAGTAAGCAATCATGCGAATCGCTTCGCGACCCTCCTGGTTGAATACGGTAACCCATTTGCGGATCTCCCGACGCATCATACCGGTAGAAAGGATCTCTACTTCTTCAATGGATTCCTGCACAACAGCATCAGCCCCTCTTTTGAGGCTGTCGGGAATCTGTGATGGGGGGAGGGGTTTAAACTGGGCACAAAGGCTACTGGTGAATACCAGTAACGCAATTAGTTTAATGGTTTTCATGTGTTGGTTTGGCTGAGACTAAGATTAAAAATCTTTAAGAATCGACCAAAAAATCACTCTCTATTTTTAGAATCTATCCATAAAGTGACCGGCCCATCGTTGTGCAGTCGCACTTGCATATCGGCACCAAAGACTCCAGCGGGGATTGATTTACCAAGAGCGACTTGGAGTCCTTGAAGAAACTGCTCATACAAGGGTATGGCCACCGGTGGTTTGGCCGCGCGTATGTAAGAGGGTCGGTTGCCCTTCTTGGTGCTCGCGTGTAAAGTGAATTGACTGACTACCAGTACTTCACCTCCAATATCCAGTACGCTTTTATTCATCACTCCTTCTTCATCGGCAAAGATGCGTACCTGGGTTATTTTTCGACACAACCATTCGATATCTTCCGGGCCATCGGCCTCCTCGATTCCGACCAAGACCAGGATTCCCTGTTTGATTTGACCGGTCAGTTCTCCATCCGAAACCACGCTGGCTTCTTTAACCCGTTGAAGCAATACACGCATTGAGTTTAGTTTTCATTTTCGGAAAAGGGATCCAAGCGATAGGAATCTTCCTCTCCTTCCAGTAATTGAACATAGGAACGATAGCGACTCCAAAACAGTTCTCCCTGGTCCAGGGCGTCTTTTACAGCGCATTTGGGCTCGTCTAAGTGCAGACAGTTATTGAACTTGCATTCGGATTTTAAGCGGAAAAACTCAGGAAAGTAATCGCCTATTTCTTCTTTTTCCATGTCCACGACACCGAATCCTTTGATCCCAGGAGTATCAATAATCCGGGCTCCAAAATCCAGGTCGTACATCTCGGCAAAGGTGGTGGTGTGCTGACCCTGGGCGTGCTGTTCAGTAATTTCTCGTGTCTTGAGGTTGAGCCCCGGTTGTAAGGCATTCACTAAGGTGGACTTCCCTACGCCTGAATTCCCAGCAAACATACTCACCTTGTCTATCATAAGCTCCCGAATTTCTTCCAAGCCAGTCTGTTCGAGGGCCGAAATCTCCATGCAGTGGTAACCAATCGATCGGTAGGTATGAATTAAGAACTGCCATTCCTCCCAATCCGCCCCGGAATAGGTATCCATTTTATTGAAAAGAAGCACTACCGGGATATCATAAGCCTCCGCTGTGACCAAAAACCGATCGATAAAACGTGGATAGGTGGTCGGATTGTTGTAGGTCACCATCAAAAAGACCTGGTCCAGGTTAGAAGCGATGATATGGACTTGTTTAGATAGGTTGACCGATTTGCGAATGATGTAGTTCTTGCGTTCCTGTATGGCGTGGATTACTCCTGATTCCTCCGTCTCGTCTTCCTGAAGCTCAAATTCGACCCAATCCCCAACAGCGATGGGGTTGGTACTTTTGATTCCAGCCAACCGAAACTTGCCTTTAATACGGCATGAGTAGAGCTTGCCTTCCGCAGTTTTCACCTCGTACCAGCTTCCTGTCGATTTATAGACCTGTCCTACCACTTCGGCATTGTTGTTGATAATTTCATTCCGCTAGGCAAAGAAACAATTTTCTTCTTTGTCCGTTAACCCTTAACATTGATAAACCTTAATCCAAAAAATCATGATCAAAAAAGTATTATTTGTCGCCTTATTGGCCTTGGGGATGACCCAAATGGAAGCGCAAGAATACCGCGTTGTAACAAGTGTTGAATCCATTGTTCCCAATGGGCTTGGTCGTTCCCGCATCGTGATGCACAACGAGAACAAAGACTACAAAGAGTACACCTCTACCCAAACAGACGAGGACAACACCCGTAACAAATCCAAGCGTGGTGACATCCGAGTAAAGAATTTCTCGGAGACCAAGTTGCTGAACTTTTACAACATTGGGGGTATTCGTTTCCAAAACATTGCAGCCAATGACGCTTTGATCAGTTCGATGATCACAGACATGGTCGGCCAAGGATGGGAATTGGCTTTTGTTACCTCTGCTGTAGAAAGTGAAGGCGGTAAAGGCGACGGAAAAGGAATTTTTATTACCCGCTATATTTTTAAGCGCTAAAGAATTTCCCTATTCAAAGAGAAGGCCCGGTTTCCCGGGCCTTTTTTGTTTCTACTCTTTGTGAATAATCTTCTTCTGGTGGTTGATGGATTCCTGGTGAATCGCTTTGAACATACGCAGAACAAATTCTTCACTCAATCCTCTTTGCTCACCTTCCAGGATCATATTCCCCAGAATAGCATTCCAGCGGTTGGTTTGTAGTACCGCCACATTTCGCTTCTTTTTGAGGGTTCCAATTTGATCCGAAACCTTCATTCGCTTGCCCAAAATATCGATCAGCTGGTTGTCTACCACATCAATTTGGGCCCGCAATTGGGTGAGTTCCTTGTTGTATTCTGCTTCTTCGTCGGTCACCTTTCTTATTTTCCAGTCTTCCATCATTTGCACAAGGCGTTCTGGCGTTACTTGCTGAGCAGCATCCGACCAGGCATTATCCGGGTCCCAGTGGGTCTCGACCATCAAGCCGTCAAAATTCAAATCCAGGGCGGTCTGGGCAACATCAAATACCATATCGCGCTTTCCGGTGATGTGACTTGGGTCATTGATCAGTGGCAGATCAGGAAAACGAGTCTGGAGTTCAATGGCCATTTGCCATTCCGGAATATTGCGGTATTTGGTCTTCTCGTAAGTCGAAAATCCACGGTGAATAACCCCTAATTTTTTGATTCCCGCCTGGTAGAAACGCTCAACTGCGCCAAGCCACAAGGCCAAATCCGGGTTTACCGGGTTTTTGATCAAAACCACCTTGTCCGTTCCCTCCAAAGCATCCGCAATTTCCTGAACGATAAAAGGGCTCACCGTAGAACGGGCTCCGATCCAGAGCATATCGATATCGGCCTCCAAAGCCAAATCCACATGGGCCTTATTGGCAACCTCCGTGGCCGTCTTCAGTCCGGTTTCCTCCTTTACTCTTTTGAGCCAGTTCAAACCAATAGCACCAACTCCCTCAAAATTTCCTGGTCGGGTTCTGGGCTTCCAAATCCCGGCGCGGTAATAATTGACATCGGTATCCTTGAGATCGTGCGCGATACGCATGACCTGCTCTTCTGTTTCTGCACTACAAGGTCCCGCAATGACCAAAGGATGCGGCAAAGACATATCGTCCAACCAGGTTCGTAATTCTTTCGTGTTTTCCATGCTATTATTTTTGTATCTCTTCTTTTGTTTTGGCCGAAGGGGTTCCGGGAATTCCTTCCAGGATGGAGCGGATCCCGTTGATCTGTTCCATCTCAGCATAAAGCTCTTCCCATTGCTCCTCCTCCATTTTGTTTTTAAATTCTGTCAGGTGTTTAATATAGTCGCCGAGGGCCTCAAGAACGGCCTGGCTGTTTTGTTCAAATATGGGCGTCCACATGGCCGGTGAACTCTTGGCCAAGCGAACCGTACTTTCGAATCCACTGCCTGCCATGTCAAAAATGTCTCTTTCGCTCTGTTCCTCTCGCATAACCGTTTTACCAAGCATAAAAGAACTGATGTGAGAAAGATGCGAAACAAAGGCTATCTGGCGATCGTGGGTGTCGGGATTCATAAATCGGATACGCATCCCCAAAGCCTGGAACAACTCCCGGGCCCTTTCCTGAAATTCAAAACCGCTGCGCTCCACCTCGCAAACAATATTGGTCTTGCCTTGAAAAAGCCCACTTATTGCAGCCTGCGGGCCGGTATTTTCGGTACCTGCAATAGGATGC
>CAZLGZ010000118.1:0-8057 GCA_964558965.1 uncultured Flavobacteriaceae bacterium | reverse complement strand
AACTCCTTGGAAAGCTGCTTCTGTGCTTCCCCTTTCGCTTGTCGCTCTTCGTATCCGTCTACATAGAAATAACGCGAAGAATCCGGCGTGTGGATTTCGTCAATAAGTACGATCTCCCCATCGGCAGTTTTCCCGAATTCGTATTTGGTATCTACCAGGAGTAGCCCCCTTTTGGCAGCCAATTCCGTACCGCGCTCAAACAAAGCCCGGGTGTATTTTTCAAGAACTACGTAATCTTCTTCAGAAACAATTCCTCGTGCGAGGATGTCTTCTCTGGAAATATCTTCATCGTGTTCGCCCTGCTCCGCCTTGGTCGCCGGTGTAATAATGGGTTCCGGAAAACGGTCATTCTCTTTTAGGCCCTCCGGCATTGGAACTCCGCAGAGCATTCTCTTCCCAGCTTTGTATTCACGAGCAGCATGCCCTGCCATATAGGCCCGAATAACCATTTCGACTTTAAAAGGCTCGCAAGCTTTACCAATGGCAACATTCGGGTGCGGTGTGGCCATCAGCCAATTGGGAACCAGGTCCTCCGTCTCAGCCATCATTTTGGTGGCAATTTGATTCAGGATCTGGCCTTTGGAAGGAATTCCCTTGGGCATAACCACATCAAAAGCAGAAATGCGGTCCGTAGCAATCATGACCAGAACATCATTGGCCAAGGTATACACCTCTCTCACCTTTCCTCTATAGACGTCTTGCTGTCCAGTAAAATGGAAATCCGTCTGCATTAATGTCTGCTGCATGCTACTTAATTCTGATGTTCAATATTCTTATAAGCATCGATCACCTTCTTCACCAATTTGTGGCGAATGACGTCTTGTTCGTCCAGGTATACGATGCCAATTCCTTTGATGTCTTTTAAAACCAATAAAGCCTCTTTTAGCCCTGAGATCACTCGGCGCGGCAGGTCGATTTGCCCGGGGTCACCGGTCAATAAAAACTTGGCGTTCTTTCCCATACGGGTAAGAAACATTTTCATTTGGGCATGTGTCGTATTCTGGGCTTCATCCAAAATCACAAAAGCATTGTCCAGGGTTCGACCACGCATAAAGGCCATGGGAGCAATCTGTATCACCCCGGTTTCAATATAATTGGCCAACTTTTCGGCCGGGATCATATCGCGCAAGGCATCGTAAAGAGGCTGCATATAGGGATCCAGCTTTTCCTTGAGATCACCAGGTAAAAAACCGAGGTTTTCTCCGGCTTCGACCGCAGGTCTGGTCAATATAATTCGCTTGACTTGTTTTTCTTTCAGGGCTTTTACTGCCATAGCGACCCCGGTATAGGTCTTCCCTGTACCCGCAGGACCAATGGCGAATACCATATCGTGCTTCTTGATGGTCTCTACCAGGCGGTGTTGATTAACCGTTTGCGCCTTGATATGACGGCCATTAACCCCGTGCAAAAGCACCTCTCCTTCCCCTTGAGAAAGGTTTTGGGAATCCTTCGCATCGCTGGTCAAAATACGCTCAATAGCGTTTTCGTCTAGCTTGTTGTATTTAGCGAAGTGTGCTGTTAATAGGTCAAAGCGGCGATCGAATTCTTCCAGCAGTTCTTCGTCACCATACACCTTCACCTTACTTCCGCGTGCTACAATTTTAAGCTTCGGAAAGTACCGCTTTAAAAGTTCAATGGTTTCGTTCTGCAGGCCAAAAAAATCCCGGGCACTGATCTCGGTCAGTTCAATGATGAGTTCGTTCAAGAAGTCGGGGCGTTAGGAAGTTCATTTTTAAGGGTCTTTATGATGACCCAATTTGCTTAATTTTACATTGTAAACTTAGCCAAAAATCGTCTTTAAACACCAAAAATATATCAACAGCGGGGCATGCATATAATCACCCTCACCACAGACTTTGGATCCAAGGATCATTCGGTAGGGAGCCTCAAGGGAGCGATATACAGCCGCCTGCCTGAAGCCCGCATCGTTGACATCTCGCACCAGGTAACTCCCTTTCATGTGCAGGAGGCTGCCTATATTATTAACAACGCCTATAAAGATTTTCCGAAAGGCAGTATTCACCTCATCGGTGTGGATGCGGAAGCCACCGCGACCAAGCCTCATATTCTTTTTCGGTTGGACGGACATTATTTTGTGACCACCAACAACGGCTTATTGGCCTTGATACAGGGCAACAAGGAGCCCGAACTCTGCTTGGAACTGGCCTTACCCAACAGCCCAAAAGGCAGTTTTCCGGAACGGGATGTATTTGTTCCGGTCGTCTGTCATTTGGCACAAGGAGGAAAACCTGAACTATTGGGACGTCCTTTTCAAGACCTGTTGGATTCCAGGGATTTTGAGCCGCAGCTTTTGGATGATGGCAAAGGCCTAAGAGGACATGTCATCTATATCGATCACTACGGCAATCTGGTCACCAACATTCAAAAAAGCGATTTTGAAGCGCGAAGACAAGGCCGTTCCTTTAAAATCAATGCTAAAACGTACAGCCTCTCGGAATTCTTCGAAAGCTACAGTGACATTTTGAATTCTCAGAAGGAAGGAGAACCCGGCAAAGGTGGAGATCTACTGGCCTTATTCAACAGTTCAGGATACCTGGAATTGGCCCTTTACAAGAGCGATATGGCTTCCGTAGGAGGAGCAGCCAGTCTCTTGGGAATCCACTACCGCGACCCCATAACCATAACCTTTGATTAATGTTGATTCGATTTGTAAAACTCACCATAAAGGCTGACAAAACAGACGAGTTTAAGTCTATTTTTGCTGCTTCACAGCAGAAGATTCAACGTTTTGACGGATGTCAATCGGTGCATTTGCTGCAAGAACCCAAAGACCCCCGTATTTTCTTTACGCACAGTATCTGGAAAGACGAGGATGCCTTGGACGCCTACCGGCACTCGGCCTTTTTTGAGGCCACCTGGAAAAAAACCAAAACCCTGTTTGATGCCCGGGCCGAAGCCTGGAGCCTAACTGAAATACAGTAACACGAACTATGTTGGCAGTCTTTTTAAAAGATGTACGCTCCTTTTTCTCGGGCCTCTTGGGCTTTTTAATTTTGGGAGTCTTTCTTCTGATCAGCAGTCTTTTTTTATGGGTGATTCCCGGGCAGTTCAACATCCTTGACCAGGGCTTTGCTGAAATGTCATCCTTTTTCCTGTTTGCCCCTTGGATTTATCTTTTACTCATCCCGGCCGTTGCTATGAAATCTCTGGCCGAAGAACGCAAATCTGGAACCCTGGAATTGCTTCTTATCCGTCCAATCAGTTTACCCCAGCTCGTATTGGGTAAATGGCTCGGCATCCTGGCCATCGGATTCATCGCCTTTTTACCCACCTTATTCTATCTGCTCGGTCTGGGAGACTTGGGATTAGAAAAAAACAACTACGACAGCGGAATCGTTTGGGGTGGTTATACCGGATTGCTCTTCCTGTTATGCAGTTATTCCGCTATTGCCTTGTACTGTTCCAGCCTGAATCAAAACCAGGTAGTTGCTTTGCTTCTGGCGGCTTTGGGCTGTTTACTGTTTTACAGCGGTTGGGGAGCCTTAGCTTCTTGGGTTGGAAGTGGCAGTTTCGCAGAAAACCTCGAATGGCTAGGAGCCCAAACGCATTATCAACAAATGGCGAGAGGAGTCATTGACCTAAGAGACCTCTTGTTTTTTGTCTTTGTGACCCTCTTCTTTTTAACTCTGACTTATTTGCGCCTGAAACATGACCGATAAGACCCCTCATACGATGTCCTTAAAAGACCGCCTCCAGAAAAAAGGCTTGGGAGAAACTCTTGCTGCCGTCGTGTTTCTGCTTGTAATTTTTGGGCTTAAAGGAATAAGCACGCGCTTTGACCTGACCGAGGATCAGCGCTACAGTCTTTCCACGGAAGCCCTGGCCACCACCGCCCGAGTTCAAAGTCCCTTAGTGGTGCACCTTTATCTCGGAGGTGAATTGCCTCCTGAATTCGCTCGACTGCGGACCGAAACCCAAATGCTCCTCGAGCAAATGGCCAAGCAGAATAAAAATATAAAGGTCGAAATACACAACCCTTGGTCGGAGGAAGAAGACGTGTACAATCGCGCTGAATCCTTGGATCAGCGGGGCATGAAACCAGTTCCCCTTGCCCAGCAAACCGAGGGAGGCTCTGAGCGTTCCTTTGTTTTTCCTTGGGCCGAAATCCGCAGTGGAGACCGCAGCCTCAATGTTGGCCTGCTCAAAGCAAAACTGGGAGCCAGTCAACAAGAGCGCATCAACCTGTCTGTACAGGAATTGGAATACAAATTGGTCAATGCTATTTCTAAGCTTACCGTAAACCAAAGAGCCACCATTGGTATCCTGAAAGGTAACGGAGAGCTTCAGGAAGATGTCCTTTACGATTTTCTAAACACCGTTAAGGATTACTATGGCATTGCTCCCTTTAGTATTGATTCTGCCCAAAGCCGAACAGCGGATGTCATTGCCGCTCTAAACAAGTTCGATATGCTTTTGGTGGCAAAGCCAACCGAACGCTTTAGCGAAGCCGAGAAGTATGTTTTGGACCAATACACCATGAATGGTGGAAAGAGTCTGTGGCTGATTGACCCGGTACAGATCGAATTGGACAGCTTGTTCAATCCTCGTCTGGAATCCGTTGCCTTGCCCGCAGATCTTAACTTAGACGACTTTTTCTTTCGCTATGGAGTCCGCTTGAATGCACGATTGGTCAAAGACCTTTATGCCACTCCGATTGTGCTGGCCAATGGTAGAGGAAACAGCACCCAGTACGACCCTGCCCCTTGGGTTTATCATCCGATGATCTTCTCTAGAAATGACCACCCCATCAACAAGAACATCGAAGCCAACCGCATGCAATTTGCAGGCACCTTGGATACCTTGCCCAATAGTGCGAAGAAGACCATTCTTTTGCAGTCCTCTCCTCGTTCTTCCGCAGAAGGTGCCCCGATGGTCGTTTCCTTAAAGGAAGCCCTCAATCCTCCGAGTCCTGAGAATTTTGAGGAACATCCGGGATATCCTTTAGCCGTGCTGATAGAAGGAGAATTGACATCTGTATACCGCAGAGGAAGATTGGTTGCAGGAACGAAAAAAGTGGTCAATCACAAGGATGAAGGGGTCTCGACCTCCCTCATCGTTATTGCCGATGGTGATATGATCAAGAACCAATTAGACAAGGGACAGCCCCTGGAGCTGGGCTACGACAAATGGACCAACAGCTTTTACGGAAACAAAGAATTCTTGCTTAATAGCGTCAATTATTTACTCGGCGACCAGAACCTCTTGAACCTCCGAAACAAGGAAGTTTCTATCCCCTTATTGGATCAGGCCAAAATTGAAGAAGAAGGCGGTTTTTGGAAGAGCATACACGCCCTCCTCCCCTTAGTTGTTCTTGGAGTTGGAGCCTTGCTATTTTTCCTCTGGAGAAAAAGGAATTATTAGCAAGACATGTTGATAACTAATGCTTCGCGGAGCGAGGCTTTTCAAATATATTTGCAGACTAGCTAGTATTACGCTCATGAAGTTCATTGTATCAAGTTCCTATTTACAGAAGCAACTCCAAGTACTCGGTGGAGTTATCAATAACAACAACACGCTTCCGATTCTGGATAACTTTCTTTTTGACCTGAAAAAGAACCAGTTAACTGTTTCTGCCAGTGACTTGGAAACCACGATCTCCAGCGTACTGGAGGTAGACTCAACAGATGAAGGCTTAATTGCCCTTCCAGCACGTCTACTTTTGGACACCTTGAAAACTTTTCCTGAGCAACCCCTCACCTTTGTTGTAGAAGACAACAACACCGTTGAGATTTCAGCCAACAATGGAAAATACGCCCTGGCCTATGCCGATGGGCAAGAATTCCCAAAAACGGTTGAGCTCAATGATCCGAGTTCCACCACCCTAATCGGTGATGTTCTGGCCACGGCGATCAACAAAACGATTTTTGCCGCCGGTAACGATGATTTACGTCCGGTGATGAGCGGGGTATTCTTCCAGTTTTCCCCAGAGAATCTCACATTTGTCGCTACCGATGCGCACAAACTGGTCAAGTACCAGCGCACCGATATTCAGGCTTCAGAAGTGGCGGAATTCATTATGCCGAAGAAACCTTTGAATCTCTTGAAAGGGATTCTTTTGGGCTCAGAATCCGAAGTCAAAATCGAGTACAACGAGAGTAACGCTAAATTCTCTTTCGATAATACTGAACTCATTTGTCGATTAATCGATGGGAAGTACCCCAACTATGAAGCGGTTATTCCTAAAGAGAATCCCAACCTACTGAACCTGTCCAGAAGTGAATTCTTGAGTTCAGTTCGCCGTGTATCGATCTTCTCGAACAAAACGACCCACCAAATTCGTCTAAAAATGGCCGGGGCGGAATTGAATATTTCTGCGGAAGACGTGGATTACTCCAACAAGGCAGACGAACGTTTGAGCTGCGATTACCAGGGAGACGATATGCAAATCGGCTTCAACTCGCGATTCTTGACAGAAATGTTGGGGAACCTGAGCTCTGATGATGTGGCTTTGGCAATGAGCTTGCCTAACCGTGCTGGTATCCTTACCCCTGTTGACGGATTGGACGAAGGAGAGCACATCACGATGCTAGTGATGCCAGTTATGCTCAACGGATAAGGGCACTGCAAAAGATAGACCTATCTTTGCAGGGTGATTCAGAACATCCAAGATACCATTGTTGCTTTCGCTACACCTCCTGGAACAGGAGCAATAGCCGTATTACGTCTTTCAGGTAAAGAAGCCTGGCAGACTGCAGCCTCCTACTTTAAGGCTGTCAGCGGAAAAAACCTCTTGGAACAAGAGAGTCACACGATTCACTTAGGACATATCGTTCGCGATGGTCAAACCTTAGATCAAGTTCTGATCAGCCTCTTTAAAGGCCCCCGCTCCTATACCGGTGAAGATGTGGTGGAAATCAACTGCCACGGTTCCCAGTACATCCAACAAGAAATCCTTCAACTCTTTATTACTGCTGGCTTGCGCCTGGCCTCCCCTGGAGAATTTACCCTACGCGCCTTTTTAAATGGCAAAATGGCTCTGGATCAGGCCGAAGCGGTAGCTGACCTTATTGCTAGTGATAGTGAGGCTTCTCACCGCATTGCCATGGAACAGATGCGTGGCGGCTTTAGTGCAGATATCAAACAACTTCGGGAACAACTCCTAAACTTTGCCTCCCTCATTGAACTGGAATTGGATTTTTCTGGTGAGGATGTGGAATTTGCAGATCGCGATCAATTACTCGGTCTATTGGACGCCCTTACCCAAAGAATAAAGGGTTTATTGGATTCCTTTGCTATGGGGAACGCCATCAAGGTGGGGATCCCGGTAGCGATTGTCGGGGCTCCCAATGTGGGGAAGTCCACTCTATTAAATGCTCTTTTACAAGAAGAGCGAGCCATTGTGAGCAACATTCCCGGAACGACCCGAGATACCATTGAAGACGAACTCATCATCGGAGGCATCCGCTTCCGCTTTATCGATACCGCAGGGATTCGCGAAACAGTGGATTCTATTGAACGCATCGGAATCGAAAAAACCCAGGCTTCCATCGAAAAAGCCCAGCTGGTGCTGTATATGCTAGAGGCTGCAGATCTCAATCAAGAGCGGTATGCTGAGATCCAGAAGGACTTCGCAAACCGACCGCTGGTGGTGCTAGCAAACAAAATGGAAACCCTTTCGACCGAAGCCCTGGAAAAGATCAGAACCGAAGCTCCTGAAGCCTTTTTTATTTCTGCAAAAACCCAGCAAGGTATCGAAGAACTGAAATCGGGACTTCTCGAAAAGATGAAATTGGGGGAATTACAGTCGGACGACAATTTATTGACCAACAGCCGCCACTTCGAAGCCCTTCAAAAAACCTTGGGTGCCATCGATGAAGTCAAAACCGCCGTCCGCGAGGAACTACCCGGAGATCTGTTAGCCATTGACTTACGGCAGGCCTTGCACCACCTAGGAGAGATTACCGGGAGCGTCACCACAGACGATTTATTAGGGAATATCTTTTCGAACTTCTGTATTGGGAAGTAGGCTTAACACCTTTATACCCTTCTCCTCCATGGATTATTGGTATTTTTAGAGACCATTAACCACATCACCT
>CAZLGZ010000117.1:0-8101 GCA_964558965.1 uncultured Flavobacteriaceae bacterium | reverse complement strand
GTTCTTTATTGAAGATCCAAACTTAAAACATTCTAAACACTCTAATAGTATTTGTCTTACAAACAAACGCATATAATCGTTGTAATTATATACATCTTTACATAAGGTTGTATGACTACTTAAAATCTATGAAAATACTTTACATACATCAGTATTTTAAAACCCCCAGAGAGCCCGGAGGAACACGCTCTTACTGGATCGCTCAAGAACTCCTCAAGGCCGGACACGAAGTGGTGATGATCACCTCTCGTTTTCCTCAGGAAGAAAGCAAGGTCACCCAGGTAGTGGATGGAATCAAAGTGCATTACCTCAAGGTAGATTACTCCAATAAAATGGGGTTTGCCAAACGCCTATTCTCCTTCCTTAATTTTATGGCTTGGAGTACGCTCACAGCTTTTAAAGAAAAAGATATCGATCGGGTATTTGCCACCTCTACCCCCCTAACCATCGGTGTTCCCGCCCTTATTTTAAAATGGTTTAAGAGAGTTCCTTTCATTTTTGAGGTAAGGGATTTATGGCCCGAAGTACCCATACAAATGGGCGCTCTTAAGAATCCACTTCTTCGCTACCCTGCCCTTTGGCTCGAAAAAATGATATACCGCAACGCTGAGCACATTGTCGCCCTCTCCCCTGGAATGGAAAAAGGGGTCCTCGATGTAGGCATCCCGCAGAAAAAGGTGAGCATGGTGCCCAATATGGCCAAAATCGACCAGTTTTTCACCCGGGAACCCAATTGGAAGCTCTGTGAAGAATTAGGGTTACAAAAGGAAAGTTTTAAAATCGTTTACTTCGGCTCTCTAGGGAAAGCCAACGCCATCGAGTTCGTTATTGAAGTAGCCCATCGATTGAAAGAAGACAAGCGTTTCGAATTTGTAATTATCGGCCGAGGTGCAATGGAGGAGTACATCACTGAATCGGTTCAAAAACTCGCGCTAGACAATGTTCACTATTTGGGAGCCTTTAATATGGAATTGACTTCAGAAATTGTCAACTTCTGTAACGTTTCCCTGGTTACCTTTAGCGACTACCCTATACTGGGTACAAACTCTCCGAACAAGCTTTTTGATTCTTTGTCGGCTGGAAAACCGATTATCGTCAACTCACCGGGATGGACCAAAGACTTGGTAAATGACTTTCAATGCGGAGTTTACGTCGACATTCATCAGCCAGATGATTGTGTTCACAAGATTAAGGCGCTGTCTGAGGATCAGGCCTTGCAGGATGACATGGGAAGAAATGCCCGTACTCTCGCCGAAAAGGCTTATGACAAGTCAATTCTTTGTCCCAGAATTGTAAGAATTATTGAAAATTCCGTTAAATCGAGGTAGGTTCGGTGAAAAATATTGATTCATTATTTTATTCGAAACGGAATTGTATAATCTAAAGAGGTAGTAGCTCTCCAAAACCATTCAAGTGGCCCATTAAGAAAACGCTCATTCCAGAACTGACTAATTCCTACTTGAATCACAAAAACCAAAAGACCTAGAAAAGAACTCAAAATAATTCCCAAGCTCTTATAAAGACCAAAACCAAAACCATAAAACAAAACCACACCAATAATACATTGTGTGAAGTAATTTGTTAAACTATTCTTACCATAATGAGCCAGAGCCCTGAATATAAATGCAGATTTAAATTTCAAAAAACTTGAAATAAAAGCACAAGTAATTCCAATAGCCAAAAAAGCACTTTCTATAGACCTTATATAAATCGTTAAATTTTGATCAAATATGAAGATCTTGTTTAACAAGTAAAATAATAAGCCAAATATTAAGGTGCTCCCTGCGGACCAATTCAATATTTTGCCAAACTTGTCAATCCTTTGGAAAAACTCAATTCTACTGAGCAACATGCCAAGAATGAAGAATCCCACCATTTGATAATGCCTTCCTACTCTAAAATAGTAAGTCCATGTAAGCAGCCGTCCTTCCCATAAATTATACTCCATTAAGTCCTTAAATGTACCTTGATCTCCATAAACAAACATGGATTGATCTTCTTTTCCAATTGGCATTAATGAGATATCAAATTCAGAAAATAGCCATGTAGGAATTTGAAAAATCAAGAAAATTGCTACGAGTAAATTAATTCGAGTAGATAATCTAGATAGCGGCAATAACACTATACCAAACAAGGAATAAAATAAAAGTATTTCGCCATTATAGAATAGCCCTAAGAAAAATCCAATTAAGCCCAAAACAAAGAGTCTTTTCAAAAAGAAGCTGTAATAGCCTTGATTTTTTTCTAGTTTTCTCCTTATTTGAAGGTAAAACCCCAAACCAAACAATAATGAAAATATAAGGTATGACTTTCCAACTATTAATAAGTCCATTAACTCTTTAAAATAACCATTAAGTATACCCTCATAAAAAAGCGACTTTTCAACTTCAGGAGCGTTAAAATGATTAGCTGAATGAACTAGCATTATAGTAAGAAGAGCAAATCCTCTTAAAGAATCGATCACCTGAATTCTATTCATAGAATTTTTTATTTAAAAACAATAATAACCCAGTACGCGATTAAACAATACTATTTTTTGATAAAATAATTTCAAAACTGTTCGTCATAAATCATTATCGATAATGAAACGGCACCCTCCCCAGGGTGCCGTCTCTAAAGTAGAACCAAAACCTAAAAATAGGACTCTTCAATTTCGTTAGAGGCCGAGTCTACAAGCGAATCAGGTTAAATTCAGCTCGGCGGTTCTCTTGGTGTTTTGTTTCCGGGCAAGGCACATTATCCTTACACTCGTTATTCAGGATTTCTTCACCCAATGCACTCTTGCGCAATTGGTTCGGATCAACTTCGGCAGCGATTAGGTAATCCACTACACGTTGGAGGCGTCGTTCAGACAACCATTGGTTATAGGTCTTATCTCCTCTAGAATCAGCATGGGTAACCACTTTGATCACTCGGCTGTTCTCTTCTTGGAGTAAGGCAACAACTTGATCCAGAATTTCTTTGTTTTTCGCAGTCAGGAAAGAAGAGTTGAAATCAAAGTACACATGACCCAGTTCTTCCACTCGACGATTCAAGTCGTCCCACTTTTTGCGCTCTTCCTCTTCAAGGGCCAAAGCAGCGGCTTTGATACGTTGAGCTTCAGCTTCTTTAATTCTGATTTGTTCAGCGAGTTTAGCCTCCTCTGCACGAACCGCAGCGATCGAATCCAGGCGGCGTTTTTCGGCCTCTTCCATCTGCGTAATGATCAATAACTTTTCTTCTCCTTTAGCCGTCAGCTTCTTTTCTGACCCAAAGCGGTAAACCAATCCCAAGGCGTGTTGGTAGTGATTCGTCGCTTCTTCCTTCAGAGCAAAGTGACCATTGGTATTGATATCTACACCAAGGTCTTCGTTGAACCAAAGGCGAAATCCGATTGTACTTAAGAAGTTAGTACGTCCAAGGTTATTGGCATCCGCATAACCTAATCCTACACCAACGTAAGGATCAAAGAATCCTGTTTCACCAAAAAGATAATTGAGATCGTAGCTCGCGCGTAAATCAACCGAGAAGTAATCGATGTCATCGGTTAAGATCTGACCATCGACCAGGTTTCCTTCTTTGTACTTGTTATAGGATCCAATCAGTTCAAGACCAAATCCATTTTCAAAATATCTTCCGACGCTAAGGCGCGAAGGAAATACTACATAATTCCAATTGGTATTGGCATTAAAGGCCTGGTTGAATAACAAGCCTGCATCGTCCACAACGTTCCAGCCTAAGCCTACCAACCAGTAGCTCTCTGCAACGCTGTCTTTGGCAGTAAGCCTCACCTCTTCCTGGGCGAAGGCGGTGCCTTGTAGAAAGGCTAGAAGTACTAGCGACAGCATTAATTTTTTCATGGTTCCCTCGTGTTTGAGATAGCTGAAGCAAAGCTAGAACTCAGCCCCGCGATCTGCGGAAAATGAGGCACCAATCGCTGCAATAATCGACCAAAGACACCCGAAGACTAATGCCTTGTAAGTCAACGATAAATCAGGTAAATCACCGACCCGATGAACGGTAATTCTCTCCGTTCAATGACAAGAGGAGATCAAAAGACTTCAGAAGAATGATGGAATTAATAGGCGTTTTTATGTCGCTGTGCGTAAGCCTTTTCATATACGCTTTCATAAAGAGGGAGGATATGCTGTATATCAAAGGTCATGGCCCTGGTATAGGCTTTGTTCTTGTAACTCTCCAATTTTTCGGGATCCTGCAGCACACGAATGGATTGAGCAATCATGGAATCTACGTCCCCGACATCACTCAGGTATCCCGTTTCTCCCTGGACGTTGACTTCAGGAATACCTCCCGTATTGGTCGAGACCACCGCCACTTTATTGATCATTGCTTCTAAGGCCGCTAAACCAAAACTTTCGGTTTCGGAAGGCAGTAAGAACAAATCCGAAAAACACAGGATGCGATCGATCTCATGGCTGTTCCCCAAAAAGATCACCTTGTCCTCTATACCGTATTCTTTGGCCTGCTTTTCGGCAGCCGCTTTTTCAGGCCCCTCGCCCACCATCACCAACTTGGCCGGTATTTTTTTCTGGATGCCATTAAAAATGGATACTACATCCGGTATCCTTTTCACTTTTCGGAAGTTACTGATGTGGGTCACTATTCTCTCGTGATCCGCAGCCATAAGGGAACGCTGACAATCCGTAAAGCCCTCGCTGTATTTGCGCTGATCAATAAAATTGGGGATCACATCTATCTCTTGGGTGATATCGAACAGTTCCAGGGTACTCTTTCGCAAATCCTCCGAAACCGCAGTCACCACATCGGATTTATTGATGCTAAAGGTGACGGCAGAACGATAAAATGGGTGTTTCCCAACCAAGGTAATGTCTGTTCCGTGTAGCGTGGTAATCATGGGAATAAAGATGCCTTCTTCCTGCAGCATTTTTTTCGCCATATAGCCGGCATAGGCATGTGGAATCGCATAGTGCACATGCAAGAGTTCTATTCCGTGAAGTTTAATGGTATCGACCAACTTGCTGGAGAGTGCAAGTTCATAGGGCTGATAATGAAACAAAGGGTATTCCGGAACGTGTACTTCATGAAAATGAATATTGTTGTTCAAGAGCTCCAATCGCACAGGTTGCTTGTAGGTGACAAAATGAACTTCGTGTCCACGATCCGCCAGGGCAATGCCTAGTTCAGTCGCGACCACCCCACTTCCTCCAAAGGTGGGATAACATACAATTGCAATTTTCATAGGGTTGAATTAGCCGTAAATCGGAAGAAGAACTTACCGATTTTTACAAAGCTAACGGAAATTATGCGGGCTACTCGTCAAGAGCATCATAAATTACCTGCTGAATACGTGTGCGGAGTTCGGTCGAAATAAGCAGATTATTCCGCGCAGAAGGGTATGTTCTGTTGGACAAGAACACATAGACTAGGTTCTTTTCAGGATCCGCCCAAGTGTAAGTTCCCGTAAATCCACTGTGCCCGAAACTCTTACGCGAAACACACCCACAGGTGGGCCCGTGTTCTTTGAGCTGTGGCTTATCAAAACCGACCCCTCGACGTACATCTTTATGGCAGAAGTAGCACGTATTGAATTTACTAATAGTGCGAGACTGTAAATAGCGCTGTCCACCGTAATAGCCTCCTTGTAGGTACATCTGCATGATCTTAGCAACATCGTTGGCATTACTGAACAATCCTGCATGCCCACCGACACCATTTTGCATGGCCGCTCCCATATCATGGACATAGCCCCGTACAGTGGTGTAGCGGAAATATTGGTCTTCTTCCGTTGGAACGATCCACTTCTTCTTGAATTTACGAAGTGGATTAAATAGGGTGTTATTGGCACCTAGTGAAGCGTAAAGAAAATTATTTGATAAAGTATCTAAACGTTGTCCTTTGCTCTTTTCGATATACTTTTTGAACACATAGTAACCGACATCACTATACCGGTAGCGGTTTGATTTGAGTTCCTGCTCCCCAATTCTGCGGTAAATTGTATCGCGGTAGCTGTTTGACAGGTAGAGGTTTTCGTTAATTTTTATTTCAAAACCAGGTTCTGGCTTCTGGCGATAAAGGTCTTTCGAAGGCTTGCGCTGATTGTCCAACGTATTGACATAATAGGCGATCCAGGCTGGGAGACGACCGTAGTGTGACAACGCTTTTAATACCGTAACATCCTTGAGTTCACTATCGGCATATTCCGGTATGAGTTCTGAAAAGGTGTTGTTTAATTCCAAATCGCCCTTCTCCTCCATTTCCATGAGCAAAGGCAGTGTACTGAGGATTTTGGTTAGCGAAGCCAAATCGAAAAGGTGTTCCTTGGTCAATTTTTCTTCTCCCTCAAAGGTTAACTTTCCAAACGCTTTATTGTAAATCACTTTCCCGTCTTTCGCGATAAGGACCTGTGCTCCAGGATACATCAAGGAATCTAAACCATGCTGTACCAAGGTATCCACTCGGCTCAGCCATTCGACATCAAAGCCAACTCTTTCTGGAATGCTATATCCCAAGCGTTCCAATTTACGAGTGCTAATACCATCCCCTGCCTGAAAACCAGGTTGCTCAACAATACTCACCGGAAGTCGGCCGTGGGATTCTATTGCACCAAATAGAACTTGGGCTGCTTTACTTTGTGCGATCGGGTGATTCTGATAAGCGCAAAGGATAGCGTCAATTTCTGGAAAGGCATCATAAGGATGTAAATCAAAACTGATTCCGGAACCAATAGGACTGTTCTGAAGAGCCGGCCCATTAGCAGGGGCAGGACCTTCCGGTATATCTGCGGTCTGCGGAGGAGTGACAGCGACATCAGAAAGGGCATAAGGCTTAGCGAATAAGGCAAGTACTAAGTTGCTGCTGCGCAAAGCCGCTAAAGTCTTCAACTGTTCCTGCTCCGTCTTGGTTAAGCGGAATTTTTTATAGGGGGAAGCGTCACTCTTGTGTACCCCAACAATAATGAGGTTGTAAGACTTTAATTGGGCCGCAAAGGACTTGGCCTTTCGAAAATCAAAAGCATCGACTTGAGCATACTTCCGAAGAGTACTTAAGAAAGCCTCACTGGACGCTTCTCCTAGGTGAACGTAGGCGATTTTCTTTTTTTCAAGGTTCTTTAAAGGAAGTAAAGCGAAATCATTTTTGACCACGGTCATGGATTCCTCAAAGAGTTCTTCCCGTAAAATACGAGCACTTTTAGGATCAAGATCAGCGACTAACCCCTCCTCAGGCAAGGGCTCCCACTGATTCAATCCTGCTTTGTACTTAGCCATCAATATTTTCTTGACCGAAGCCGCTAAGCGTATTTCACTAATAAGTCCTTGTTGATAGGCCTTTTTAAAGGTGGCCACTGCGGATACCACATCTTCTGGCATAAGGAGAAGATCATTTCCTGCCAGGAATGCCTGCAACTCCACCTCTCCTGGAGGTGCGAAGGTAGAAACCGCCTTCATATTCAAGGCGTCGGTCACAACCAGGCCCCTAAACTGCAAGCGCTTCAAGAGTACGTCGGTAACTACCGCTTTTGAAAGAGAGGACGGATATCCTTCTCGTTTCTCGAAGGCAGGCACCCCTAAATGAGCTACCATTACAGACTCTATTCCTGCATCGGCTAACATTTCAAAGGGATACAGTTCAATGCTGTCTAAACGCTTTTTATCACCGCTGATATAAGGAAGAACTTTATGCGAATCTGTTGCCGTGTCTCCGTGTCCAGGAAAGTGCTTGGCACAACTGAATATTCCCGCTTGCTGCAGGCCTTTCATATAGGCCATCGCCCGCTGGGTGACTTCCTTCGGATCCTGCCCAAAAGACCGGTTTCCGATAATCGGGTTTTGCGGATTGGTATTGCTATCAGCGACTGGTGCAAAATTCATATGAACGCCCATACGGCTAAACTGCTGCCCAATTTCATAGCCCACCTTTTCTATCATAGAAGAGTCCTGGATGGCTCCCAGACTCATATTCCAAGGAAATCGAGGGACCGAATCCAAACGCATGGCGAGGCCCCATTCGGCATCTTGGGCGATCAAATAAGGGAGACGGGCTCTGCTTTGAAGCGAGTTGGTCAGGCGAAGTTGGGCGGTGGGAGACCCGGGAGAAAAAATAATTCCTCCCAGTTACTGGTCTTCAATTAATGAAAGTTGTT
>CAZLGZ010000116.1:0-8154 GCA_964558965.1 uncultured Flavobacteriaceae bacterium | reverse complement strand
GGTGAAACCCAGCACTGATAAATTCTAATACAAGAGGAAGGGAGGCCCGCCAGTATGTCCAGGTGTGGCCTCCGTCTCTTACACGGTATTCGTGTTTGATTTTCTTTTTAGTCATCGCGATATGCATCAGGCTGTTGCCCTCAAAAAGAAAGTCGTCATCCCCACAATCGATAAACCAGCGAACAGAGTTCAGATCTTTTTCGCGCATGCTTTCCACCAGTCGAAGTGGGTTATTGATATCCAGGTATTTTTCGAGTTCCTCCTCGGAGAGCTTTTTGTTTTTGAGTTGTTGAAATCCAGAGAGCTCTTCCGCCGTTTGTGGCCCCATCCAGGCACTTAAGGGGCAAGCTGACGCAAAAAGGTCAGGCCGGTGCAGTGCGTAGAGGAAGGTGCCTCCACCCCCCATAGAAAGGCCGGAGACAGCACGAAAACGCTTTTCTTTCTTAATTCTAAAACGCGATTCAACCGCGGGCATCAGTTCCTCAAAAAAGAAATTCTCGAATTTCCATTTTCCGTCTATGGTATTGGTGTACCCGGGCTGTCCGGTATCTGCGTCAGGCATTACAATGATCATGGGGGTTGCTTTGCCTTCGGCAATGGCTTGGTCTGTGATTCGCTTGACCTCTCCAAATTGTACCCAGCCCGTGTGGTTATCGGTATATCCGTGCAGGAGGTACAGGACGGGGTAATGCCGTTCTGAGAGTTCGTAATCCGGGGGCAAATAGACCGCGTAGTTTCGTTCTCCTTTTAAAATTTTACTGTTTACCGTGAGGTTGTCGTATACTTTACTGTGCTGACCGTGGATTGGAGCGACCGTCAGAAGTACAAGGAAACACATGAGGGTTTTCGATAATAAAAGAAGATTTTTAAACATTTTTTCTGTTTTGAACCGCAGATTGTTGAGAGATTGATTGAAATACTTGTACCTTAAAGTCGTTAAAATCCTACATTTAAACAAAATAATATCCAATGGGAAAGTTTGAGATTAAAACAACTGCTAAAGGAAACTTCATGTTTAACCTCAAAGCAGGGAATGGCCAGATCATTCTCACTAGCGAGCAATACAACAGTAAAGCGGCCTGCGAGAACGGCGTGGAATCTGTAAAAAAGAACGCTTCTGAAGATGGACGTTACGAAAGAAAAGAGGCCAAGGACGGTAGCCCTTATTTTAACCTAAAGGCTTCCAATGGTCAGGTCATCGGAAAAAGCGAAATGTATTCCAGCTCTTCCGCTATGGAAAATGGAATCAGCTCGGTGAAAAAGAACGCTCCTGACGCATCAGTCGAAGAAATTTAACGGCTGCAGCTGAACGATTTAAGCCTCCTTCGGGAGGTTTTTTTGTTTTCAGCCCCTATCTTGTAATCTAAAATTGCTAGATCCCGCCTATGAAAAGGAATGCTTTCATATTGGGCGTCTTCTTTGTGTTGCTTTCTTGCGGCACTACAGACACCCCTGGTGTACCCGAACCGAACACCGATATTATCCCTGCAAACCTCACCGTTGAGGTTACCCGCGTCGGTTCTGACACCCTGAATCCTTTTGGTGATGGCTCAGGAGAGGTGGAACTTAATGCCAATGCTGAAAACGCGGTTCGTTATACCTTTCAGTTTTCTGACGGTCAATTGATTGAATCCAATACAGGACAGGTCCAGTACCGACATGATATCGCGGGGACACGTTCTTATTCAGTTTTAGTGAAAGCCATTTCCGAAACAGGGAATGAGTTGGCAGTTTCACGTCAATACCAAGTTTTTGTTTCTTCAGCGCTGTTTTCGACCTTAGTCTTTGCGGATGAGTTTGATGAAGATGGGGCCTTGGATCCTGAAAAGTGGCATCACCAGATTATTCCCCCCCAAAACGGAGGATGGTTCAATGGGGAGCAACAACACTATACGGATCGTTTAGACAATTCTTACGTAAGCAATGGGACGCTAAAAATCGTAGCGAAGAAAGAGACTTATACCACTCAAAATTCAACCCGTGAGTACACTTCGGCGCGTCTGAATTCCATTTTCACCTTCCAGTATGGACGTATCGAAGTACGAGCCAAAACCCCATCTAAAGGAGGGACCTGGCCCGCGATCTGGACATTGGGAGCGAACATCAATGAGATCGGTAACTACCACGGAACTACTTTCGGTAGTGTAGGTTGGCCGGCATGCGGTGAGATTGATATTATGGAGCAAAAAGGTTGGGATAAAACCCGTACCATTGGCTTCTTTCACTGGGGGAACACCAACACCGGTGCATACCAAAATGAAGGGGGCGAAATTGATATTGCTGGTGTAGGAACCGACTTCCACATTTACTCTTTGGAATGGACCGAAAACAGTATGCGAGTCGAAATGGATGGGCAGTTGGTTTACGAGTTGTCCAATACCCAGGATAAGCCCTTTGACAATCCACACTATCTGCTGTTAAACATCGCCATGGGTGGTAATCTGGGAGGAGAAATCCCGGCAAACTTCACCGAGGATGTGATGGAGATTGACTATGTAAGAATTTATCAATAAGTCGCCTTACCTCGAGGCGGCATAGGCCTCGACCTCGTCAAGAATACGAAGCATATTGGCTCCCCATAATTTGGTAAGGGCTTCTTTGTTGTAGCCTCGCTTTACCAGTTCGTGGGTAACATTGATCGTTTCGGAGCTGTCTTGCCAACCGGCAATACCACCACCTCCGTCAAAATCAGAGCTGAGTCCTACTTGATCAATTCCCATTTTATCGACCAGGTAGTCGACGTGATCGGCGAAGTCCTGCACATTGACCTGAGCAGGCGCCTGCTTGTCTTCTGCCGCCAGGGCATTCGCTAAGGTTTGAATACGGTAGCGACTGTTCATAAAGGCAACGAAGTCTTCCTTGGGAAGTTGGGAGAATTGAGAGCGATCGAAATACGGTAATCCCAATTCGCTTGCGGCGCGTTTTAAATACTCCTTCATAAAGGCCGCACGGGCATTGTGTTTTTCGGTGTGCAAATAGGAGCTAAAGGCTACAGCTTGCACCAATCCGCCTTTTTCCTTGAGAGCTTGGAGTTGCTCATCGTCCAAATTACGGGAGTGACCACAAAGGGCACGGGCAGAAGAATGAGACGCGATAATGGGTGCTTTGGAAAGTTGAACCATCTGCATCATCGTTTCCCGCGAGACGTGACTGACATCTGCCATGATGCCCAGGCGGTTCATTTCGGCCAAGGCTTCTCGGCCTAAACCACTCAGACCTCCGTGAATCCAAATGTCATCTTCTTCTCCGGTATTGGAATCACACAATTGGTTGTGTCCATTATGCGACATGGAAATATAACGGGCTCCGCGCTGATGATAGTCCTCCAATTGCTGGAGATCGGTCCCCAAGGGGTAGGCGTTTTCTACCCCGATCATGATGACCTTTTTGCCTTTTTCCAAAATCCTTTTGACCTCGGCAGAAGAGGTAGCTAGTTCGACTTGATCCGGAGCATACTCCTGACAGAGACGATCAATAGCCTCAAATTTAGAGAGGGCAACTTCTTTGGCCTTTTTATAGGCGACTTCATTGAGCTCACCCTGCCCCGTAAAGACGATCAGCCAGGCCACATCCAACCCTCCTTGTTTCATTTTGGGCAGGTTGAATTGGGTGTCTAGATTTTGGGTGTAGTTGACCTCTTTGGTGAAATTAGCCACATTGATATCGATGTGGGAATCGAGGGTCAGGAGTTCTGAATGTAGCTCCTGAACGGGTTGATCAATAGTGCTTTCTTGCATGGCTCTCTTTTCGCTACAAGAAAAGGAATTCGTCCATAATTCTATGACTAATGGCTATTGAATTTCAGGTTTTACCCGAGCTCCGTCCTCTCCGATAATAATCTCTGAACTGATCAGAATGTTACGGGAAGAGGTGCCCAATTGAATAAAATAGTCTCCGGGTTCAACCACCCAAGAAGACTGATCTTCATCCCAATAGCTTAAATCACTTAAAGAGATTTCAAAGGTTAAGTTTTGACTGGTACTCGGTAAAAGAGCGCTGGTCTTTGCGAAGGCTTTCAGTTCTTTTTCCGGACGCTCAACGGCCGATTCTCCTTTTCCGATATAAACCTGGACTACTTCTTTTCCGGCCACATCTCCCGTATTGGTCACCTTGACCTGCAGAATGATTTTGTCTTCCTGGACTTCCGTCTCCAGCTCATCGAGTTCAAAAGTGGTGTAGGAGAGACCGTATCCAAAAGGATAGGAAACCCGAAGATCCGCATGATCAAAATGACGATAGCCCACAAAGATGTCTTCTTCGTACAGAGTGAAATCGATATTTCGCTCTTGCTCGTCTTCGGGTTTGGTTTCGGGGGGACCTTGCATCAATCCCATCAGCATGCCGGGCAAGGACCATTGTGTTCCCACCATGGGGAAGTTGGCATGAGAGGCGTGGTCTTCTAGTTTTACCGGAAAGGTCATGGGGAGCTTTCCACTGGGGTTTACAGCACCCTTAAGAATATCGGCAACCGAGTTACCTCCTTCTTGCCCTCCTTGCCAGGCCAAAAGAATGGCGTCCGGGGCCTCGTTCCAGGAAGCGGTTTCAATGACTCCTCCAATATTGAGTACCACGATCACGGCCTTGTTCTTTGCGTGAAAGGCCTCACAGGTGTTCGCAATCATTTGTTTTTCGGCCTCCGTCAGTAGGTAATCCCCTTCTGGTAAACGATCTCCACCTTCTCCGCTGTTACGTCCGATGGTAATAACAGCAGCTTCCGCTGTTTCCGCCATTTTAACCAGGTCTTCAGCCGTATACGTCAGCTGGGGTGGCATATAGGGATTGAAAATAGCGTCCATACCTTCTGGTTTTTGGAAACCTTCTTTATTCTCGGCCTTGTGCTTTTCAAACACCTCTTTGGAATAGTCATTAACGGTAAAACCGGCGTTTTCAAGCCCCTGCTCCAAAGAAATGGAGTAGGCTTCGTTGACATCTCCAGAGCCTGTTCCTCCAGCGATAAAATCAAAGGAGGTCACTCCGATAAGCGCAATATTGTTTTGGTTGGTCAAGGGCAAGACGGATTCGTTTTTGAGAAGAACCATGCCTTCTGCGGCAGACTGCCTTGTTAAGACGGCGTGGGCCTTAAGATCCGGGTCATTGCTGTATTCGGTCCCCTTCATCTTGTGTGAGGTAAAGACCAGGCGGAGGATGCGGCGAACGGAAGTGTCGATAGCCTCTGAAGAAAGAGTGCCTTCTTCTGCACCGGCTTTAAGGGCTTTCCACTGTTTGTTCGTTCCGGGTTCTAAGAGATCATTACCTGCCATGATCATATTCACGGGGTCGTATCCGCCAAACCAATCGGTCATCACCAAGCCTTCAAATCCCCATTCATCTCTCAGGATATCGGTCAGGATTCTGCGGTCTTCGGCCACGTAGGTGCCATTGATTTTGTTGTAGGAGGACATGATGGTCCAGGGCTGTGATTCTTCCACCATGATTTCGAACCCTTTGAGGTAGATTTCACGCAGGGCCCTTTCCGAAATCCGAACATCGTTCAGGTTACGATTGGTTTCTTGGTTATTGGCCAAAAAGTGTTTTACGGCTGTACCGACACCATTGGATTCTATCCCATTGACTACCGCGGCGCCAATCTTTCCGGATAGCAATGGGTCTTCCGAGTAATACTCGAAATTACGGCCACAAAAAGGGTGTCGCATGATATTGGCAGCTGGCCCCAGAATCACATCGATGCCGTATTCTTTTCCTTCCTTCCCCATGGCTTGACCGACTTCTTGAGCCAGTGCAGTATTCCAAGTAGAAGCCATCAAGGTTCCGATAGGGAAAGCGGTACAGTAATAGGTTCTCTCTTCACCTTCGCGGGTAGGTTGTATTCGTAAGCCGGCTGGCCCGTCAGAAAGATAAATCGTGGGCAGTCCCAAGCGGGGAGTAGGAACGATGGTTCCTACTGCTCCGGGAATTCCGGTACCGGGTTCTACCTGCCCCATGGCAGAGGCGAGTCCGGACCCCTTGAGTAGGTGAATTTTTTCTTCTTGATTCATCAGGCTCAAGGCATTACTTACTCGCTCTTCAAGAGATAGTCGATGGTCTTCATAAGGGTCTAGAGTACCGTTTCCATTGCGGTCGACAAATAGCTGGCCATCTACTTCAATGTCACTGAATTCCGTTTTTTCGACAAAGTCGTCTTCAAAATCAAGGAAGGTGCTTTTGAATTTATTGGCAGTAAATAGAACGACAACGATTAAAAGGAGTAAAATGATTCCCAATCCTATTCCGATTCTCTTGAGTACTTTTTTCATTTCTTTAGTTTGTGGCAGAATGACACAAATATAAATCATTTATTGTGGCAAACTGACACAAAAGTTTATTTTTGTGGTATGGATGTTTCCGATTTCCTGCATAATGGACACAAGAGTTACCTGCCAAATCTCAGTTTGGATCATGTTATTCTGGGGTACGAGGAGGGGCAACTCAAGTGCTTGCTCTTGCAGACCAATGAGCGCTGGAATCTACCGGGAGGACTGATTAAGCGAACAGAGTCTGTTGAAGAAGCGGTCGATAGGGTGCTTCAGGAACGCACCGGTTTAAGCCATGGGCATCGGGAGTTTTTAAGCGTATTTGGTAAGCAAGATCGATCCTTTGCCCAGCAGTGGAAGCAAATGCTCGAGAGCTACAAGCTGGAGTGGAAACCCGAGTTTTGGATTAACGATCGCTTTGTAACACTGGGCTACTATTCCCTGGTCAATATTCGCGATGTAGAGCCGGTCAAAGGGGAGTATAATCAGGATATCGCCTGGTTCTCTTTACAGGATCTGCCCGAAATGTGGATGGACCACAAGGACATTGCACTCTTTGCTCACGAAAAACTGAAAAGAGACATCAAAGAGCAAATGGCCTCTCATTACCTCCTCAACAGCGAGTTCACTATGCCAGAATTGCATCAGCTCCATCAAACTATTTTGGAGCAAGAACTGGACCGCAGTCGGTTCCAAAAGAAGATGTTATCGAGCGGAAAATTTGAACGTCTGCCGCAAAAAAAGACCGATAAACCTGGTCGATCCCCTTTTCAATACAGAGCGAAATAGCATTTTTTGAGGTCCTGATTAAACCTTTAGTTGGTATATGAGTCCTAAGGGGAACACAATCCCATTGGCTATGAGAAATACCCCATTTTTAATTTGGCTTCTCGCAAGCTGTTTGCTCTTTTCATGCAGTACAGAAAATGAGCCTGATCCTCAAGAACCTCAGGAAGATCAATCGGAAGAAGCCACAGGAGAAGATACCGAAGAAACCCCCCTAGTCTTTCCTTTTCAGACGGCTCCGCTTCCTCCACCGATGGTCGGGGTCGATGCCCTCTTTGCGGAAGATGTCCCTTACGACCAATACGCAGACACCAACTTTGATATTTTTATACCCCCGAGCGCTGAGCCTACCGGCTTGGTTATCTATATTCATGGAGGGGGATTCGATGGGGGAGATAAAGACTTTATTTACAACAACAGTTTTCCTGATCATATCGCAGAACTGCTCGAGAACAAGGTGGCCGTCGCCTCTATCAATTACCGTAAAATTTTACCGGGTGATTCTGATGGAGTTCTCAAGAGCCTGACCGATTCCAAAAGGGCCTTACAATACATCCGGTCCCAAGCCGAGGGTTTGAATATAGACAAGAGCAAAGTCATTCTCTTCGGTAGTTCAGCCGGCGCCTCAACAGCCTTGTGGATCGCCACCAATAACGAAATGGCTGAACCTGCCAGTACGGATGCTGTTTTAAGAGAGAGTACCCGGGTACAGGGAATTGCCTTAAACGCCACCCAATCAAGTTTGGATTTTGAAGGCCGGTGGATGACCGATGTCTTCGGAGAGTACGATCCTGTTTTTACCGAAGTGGTCGCACTTTTTGGGGAAGCTTATTTTTTTAGTCTCTATGGCGTCACCACCTGGGAGGAGTACAATACCGAGGAGGTGGCCGCATACCGGGCTCAGATCGATATGCTTTCTTTGATCAGCTCGGATGATCCCGAAATCTGGGTGACCAACACCGGTCCTGCCAATGGGGTGCCAGACAGTGTAGGTAGTTGGAACCACCACGGGAATCATGCCCGCGAAATCAAGGAGTATGCAGACGCTGCCGGTGTTCACAATGTGGCGGTCTATGGAGATCCGATTCTCTATGCGGATCCCTCTGGTGAGTTCTAT
>CAZLGZ010000115.1:0-8190 GCA_964558965.1 uncultured Flavobacteriaceae bacterium | reverse complement strand
TGAGAACTTAGGTGTTGTTCGACTGACATAAAAATGGATTTTAAAAAAAGAAATGCACCATTCCTTCTTAAAGGAGAGAAATCATCCTAGAGGTTGGCAAATTAGCAAAAAGCGGCGTGTTCTCCCAGTATTTTGTCAATAGACCACCGAACGTAGTGACTTTTTATGCGAATCTGTTACTTAATACTGGACGCAAGTCCAATGAACCCTACCTACAGCTTGTGCAGAAACCCGGGAACTCCTTTCCGGGTTTCTTACTTTTGCGCCATGCGAAAGAAAAGAGCTCCCCTTATTTGGGAGGGTATTGAAGTAAAGGAAGCCGGAGCGAAAGGAAAATCCATCGCAGAGGCACCAGACGGTAAAACGGTATTGATTACCCATGCCGTTCCAGGAGACCGGGTCACAGTTCGGGTAACCAAAAAGAAAAGACGCTATTGGGAAGCCCGCACCATTGCCGTCGAAAAACCCTCTCCCTTTCGCGTAGAGCCTCGTTGTGCTCATTTCGGTGTCTGTGGCGGTTGCAAATGGCAACAAACGGCCTATGAGCGTCAACTCGCCTTCAAACAGGAAGAAGTCTCTCAAAATCTGGCCCGCATTGGACAGGTAGAGCCTCAAGAATTACTTCCTATTCTCGGGGCCCCGGAACACTTCAATTACCGCAACAAAATGGAGTTTTCTTTTTCGAGTAACCGCTGGTTGACCGAAGAAGAAATGCAGGCCGGAATAGAAGAAAAAGAAAGAAACGGTTTGGGTTTTCACTTACCTGGGATGTGGGACAAAATTCTCGACCTAAAAGAATGCCATCTACAGGCCGAACCCTCCAATCAGATTCGCCTCTTTATCCGGAACTATTGCATCGAAAACGGTTTGGAATTTTTTAACCCTCGGAGCCAGGAAGGCCTCTTGAGAACCCTGATGATTCGCAATAGCTCCCTGGGGCAATGGATGGTTTTGATTCAGTTTTACCGGGAAGAAAAAGAAAAGAGAGAAGCGCTCTTAAATGCCTTGACCGAAAAGTTCCCGGAAATTACCTCCTTGCTCTATGTCATCAACCCCAAGGCCAACGATACCTTGTACGATCTGGAGGTGCATTGCTTTGCTGGTAAGGGATACATCGAAGAAGAGATGGAAGGGCTGCGTTTTAAAATCCAACCCAAATCCTTCTACCAGACCAATTCAGAACAGGCGTATAACCTGTATAAAATAGTTCGCGATTTTGCCGATTTAAAGGGGAATGAATTGGTTTACGATCTCTACACCGGTACAGGGACCATTGCCCAGTTTGTTGCTAAGCAGGCCGGTAAAGTCATAGGAATTGAATCCGTACCCGATGCCATCGATGATGCCAAAGAAAATGCATTGAACAATCAGATTGACAATGTAGAGTTCACCACGGGAGATATGAAAGAAGTCTTTACGGCAGATTTTCTTGCGGAGCACGGACATCCCGAGGTGGTCATCACCGATCCTCCCCGAGATGGGATGCATAAAAAAGTAGTAGAACAACTCCTCCAGGCAGCTCCGCAGAGAATCGTCTATGTGAGTTGTAATTCTGCAACACAAGCGCGCGATCTGGAAATGTTAAAAGAGGCCTATACCCTTGTTAAATCACAAGCTGTAGATCTTTTTCCGCATACCCATCACATCGAAAATGTTGTACTTTTGGAACGATGTTGAGATCAAAACCTACCCTTGGCCTAATCGCTATTTTACTGGGAATTTTCCTGGGATTAGGCAGCTGTGAAAAAGATGATATTTGTGTTGACGGAGATACCCCTCTACTAGTCGTTGGCTTTTTTGACCAAGCCGATGCCGAACAAGAGACCGCCAAAGACGTGACCACCTTGAGGATTAGGGAAGTCAATAGCTCGGGCTTTCCTCCTTCTGTCAGCGATCGAGTCACCACCGATTCCATCGCCATCCCTCTTCCCAACTCGGCGACCACCGTTACCTATTTGTTGATCAGCAATTCTGCGGACACCGACGGAAATGAAACCGGCAATATCGACACCCTCGACATTAGCTACACTCTGTCTCAACGGTTTGTCTCCAGAGCCTGTGGCTTTGTAGCTGTTTACGAAGATCTTTCTGTTAGCCTGCGCAACGACAGTGACAACTGGATTCAAGACCTTGTGGTTGTTGATTCCACGGTCAATTCCAACAACAGTATCCAACTAAAAGTCTTGCATTGAAAAAGTCCATTTCTTCCTCCGTTTCCTTGGTCCTTTTCTTGGGGTTCTTGTTTGCTAACATCAGTGCCTATGGGCAAGAAGAAGGGCAAGAAGTACAATTTCAGGTGGTGGATGGCCCCGATGGAACACCGCGCGATACCACCATTGTCTACAAACAGAAATACGGCTTACGGGTAGGGGTAGATATCAGTCGCCCCCTCACCTCCTTTTTTCGGGATCGCTACACTGGTTTGGAGCTGGTTGGGGATTACCGTCTATCAGAAAATCTTTTTGTAGCGGCTGAATTAGGCAATGAAAAGTTGAGCCAAACCGAATCGCTTCGGGTGGCCAGTCCGGACAATCCAGACCAAATTATAGACCTGGATTTATACGATTACACCACCTCTGGCAGCTACATCAAATTAGGAGTGGATTACAACACCTACGGTAACTGGTTTGGGGAACAGAATTTCATTACGATCGGAGGCCGCTATGCCTTTGCCAGTTTCAGTCAAACCCTCAACAGTTTCTCTTTGTATGAAACCGATCAGTACTTCAATCCGAATACCTTTAGTGGAGGAAGTGATCAACCCCAGGAATTTTCAGGACTGACCGCCAGCTGGCTCGAACTGGTTGTGGGGTATAAGTTCGAAGCCTTCAACAACATTTATATGGGGATGTCGGCACGCTTGGGCTTTTTGGTAAGCAATAGCGAATCCGATGTCTTCCCTAACCTTTGGATACCCGGTTTCAACAAAGTGACCGATAACAGCCGCTGGGGCGTGGGTTACAACTACTCCATCTCCTACTTTTTGCCCCTCTACAAAAAGGCCCGTAAAAAAAGAGAGCCAGCCCTAACAGAAAACCCCTAACTTCAAGGATATCATTTTTCACTTTCGCGGTGAATCAAAAACGAATATCCATGAAAACCTTTCGCCTTTTTTTATTGCTCGGGCTTGTTCCCTTCTTTTCTTGTCAGGAACCGATCGAAAAGCACGCGGCCCACTACCGGGAACACCAGGACGCTGCCAGTTTACAGGAAGTGGTTAAACTCTTTCCGCAAGAAGCGGATACCAGCGATGTCAGAACTCTTCTTGGAGAACCTATCGACTTTGGATTTGATTACCGTTATATGACCGAGGAAGTGAGTGAAAACAACTGCGCTGTCGGAGCGGTATTTCACATCGATGAGGAAGGCAAAATTGACGACTTCTGGTACGGAGAAATTTGCGAATAGCTTTCGTGGCATGCCCTTTGCACCGCTAAACGTATGAAAGCATCTCAACATCTTCTTCTGGTCCTCCTGTTTGTACTGCCAGCCGGTGTATTTGGGCAGAACTACTTCCGTCAACTGGCCGATTCAGCCTATGTATTGACCCAAGACCGTGTTATTTATGATCCGGCTTATTTCTCTATTGCCTACCCGATGGGAGATGTTCCGGCAGGTAAGGGAGTCTGTACCGATGTCGTTATTCGGACCTACCGAAAATTAGGGACTGACCTGCAAGAATTGGTACACCTCGATATGAAAAGAAATTTTGGTCTCTACCCCAAGATCTGGGGGCTTAAACGTCCAGACACCAATATTGATCATCGGCGAGTACCTAATTTGATGACCTACTTTAAACGTCAGGGAGCCGCACTTCCCATCACTCAATCCCCTGCCGATTATAAACCGGGAGATGTGGTGAGCTGGAATTTAGGAGGAGGAATCACCCATATTGGCATTGTATCCCGAATCAAATCGACCAGAGATTCAAGCCGCTATCAGATCATCCATAACATTGGTGCAGGTCAGGTCCTAGAAGATTGCCTGTTTCGCTATAAAATTATTGGGCACTACCGTTTTCGCCCAAATTAGGTAAGGGAGTGTCGGGATTTTCTTTGGCCTCTTCAGAGGTCGTTTGGTCAACGGAATCCCCTTCCTCAAGCTGCTCGTCGGGCGGATCAAAATCGTAGACCTTTTGACGCTTCCGCAAGAGAATCCATCGGGCTTCCAGACGCTTCCCCTTTTCGTCGTTCTCGTAACTAAAGCGAGGACTAAACGCCAAGGTTCCCAAAGTAGCCGCAAAACGTGCGAGAGGGGCATCCTCGCCCATAAACCGTTTGATTAAATAGCGAATACCGGAGTAGATCAGCACATAGCTGAGCACCGTTAGCAGTATGGCTCCGATTCGCTTGACCATAATCAGGTTCTGTTTTGTTTTTTTGCTTTTTTAGACCCTTCGTACATCTCGTATTTTAACCAGCGAGCCTCCAGGGACCCGTTGAAGACTTTAATCTTTCGAGAAGGCCGCAATCCAACGTGCTTCAATCCTTCAAAATGCGAGCTGATCACCCAGGCATCCGTCCCCGGATAAGAGCGCTTCAGGGTATCTCCCAATTTACTATAAAATTCTTCACCATCAATCTGCAGTCGCTCACCGTAAGGCGGATTGCAAACCAGCTGCAGCTTCCCAGACTTTTCCTTTTGGGTTTTGAAAAAATCTCGCTGCTCAATACGTATGTACTCTTCCAGATTCGCTCTCTTGACATTCTCTTTGGCCTTTGCAACGGCGGATGGAGCTTTGTCATAACCGACAAAAGAGGCCGAACAATCGCGAATCTTATTGAGTGCCGCCTCCCGGATCACCTCCCAGAGCTCTGCATCAAAGTCCCTCCAGTTCATAAAGGCAAAGCTGTTTCGATTGATGGCCGGCGGAATATTACAGGCCATCATGGCGGCTTCTATTAAAAAGGTACCACTTCCACACATGGGGTCCAAGAGATCGAAATGCTCAGAGTACTCACTGTGCTTGAGTAAACCCGCTGCCAATACTTCGTTGATGGGAGCCAAGTTGGTCTGCTGACGGTAACCGCGGCGGTGTAGAGACCCTCCAGAGCTATCCAAAGAAACCGTCAACACATCATCGCGCAGGTGTAACTGAATACGCACATCCGCATTGCGGGTGTCCACATCCGGTCGGCGCCCCACCTCTCTTCTAAAGCGATCAACTAGGGCGTCCTTGGCCTTTTGGGTTACAAAGAGGGAATTGTTGAATAGATCCGAGAACATAGTAGTATCAAGAGCAAAGGACTTGTCTACTTCAAAGAGACTGGGCCAGGCAATGTCATAGACCGCTCGGTAAAGATCTTGCTGGTTTCTTACCCTGCTTTTCGCAATGGGCTTCAAAACCTTTAGAGCCGTACGAAGACAAAAATTGGCTTTATACATGAAACCATTGTCGCCTTCAAAGCTCACCTGTCGGATCCCCTCGCGTATATTCTGTGCCCCAAGAGCTCTCAACTCTTTGGCCAATAAAGGTTCAAAGCCAAAAAGCGTTTTGGCCATCATCGGGAAGTTCTTACTCATCTCAGCTGAATTCGGTGCTTGTTTTTGAAACTATTCTGTCATCCTGTGAGGTTACAGGAATTGCACTTTTCAAAAATAGGCTAATTTTGCGCGCAATCGAATTGTACATCCATGAGTCTTCCCCTACAATATACCGCATTGATCAGCCTGGTGCTTATGGGCTTTCTGTTAGGTGTATTTGTAGGAGAAAAAAAGGCCCCTTATACCAAGTTACTTCTGGTTTTTAGTGGAGCTTTTCTTTTGGGCACTACCTTCTTTGAGTTGGTTCCAGAAATTTATCAGCAGGAAGACCATCGGCGTCTGACCCTCTTTGTTCTGGCGGGGATACTACTCCAGACTTTTTTAGAGTTTTTCTCGAAGGGTGCGGAGCACGGCCATACCCATAACCGTTTTAGCCAAAAGAGTTTCCCTTGGGTGCTCTTTTTGAGTCTGAGCGCCCATGCCTTGCTGGAAGGTGCGCCCCTTTCGGAAGACAGCAATTTGGTTTTTGGAATTCTGGTCCACAAAATTCCCGTGGCCATCTTATTGGGTATACTCTTTAGAAGTGCCGAAATACCCAAGACCCTGACCGTCTTGTTTGCGATTGGCTTCTCCTTGATGTCGCCTTTAGGCAATATCTTGATGAACCAAGACTGGAGTTTACCGTACCAATCCGAAGTAACCGCTTTATCGGTCGGTATCCTTTTTCATGTGGCCACCATCATCATTTTTGAGACCAGCCAGGACCACCGATTTAACTTGCGTAAACTGGTGGTCGTCTGTCTTGGTATTGTGATGTCTTATCTGCTGTAATTAGGGTGCAGGCGTCGTTCTGCGGTAGCTGAATGAGCCACCTGAAGTGGAACGTTGGCCCCAAGCCAACACTTCCAATTCCAAGTATATATCTTCACTGATCAGGTGAACCACATAGGTTTTTCCGACAGAGCCTGGAGGGTTCCCCCCAACGGCCGTTTCCCAATCGGTGTAGTTCAAACTCTGAAAACTGCTCAGGCGTCCTTCGGCCCATTCCGTCCCGCTGGGAGAGCTGTTCTTAGAATAGCTGGTTTCGGAAACGGCATTGTAAATTCCTTGACGATCTCCACGGGTTATCCAAACAGCATCTGTTATGCGGTCTTGATTAGTTTCCTGAGTTGGATCGGCAAATCCTGCTTTCTGAAAAGTGATTGAAGGGCCCGTATACAAGGTTCCGGTAGTCGGGCTTGGATCTGGATCAGGATCGGGGTTCGGACCATCATCGTCCATACTTTCGGATCCACAGGAGGCCAAAAGGAGCGTCCCAAATAAAATAAAGGTCAATTGCTTTTTCATCTTCTTTTTTTTCAAAAATACGACGAAATCAACGGGCCTACTCCTCCGGGGCTACCCACTCATAGACACGGGTAAAGTGATTTTCGAATAATCCCTTTCGCTTAAAGACAATTTCGAGCCCAGGAAGAGTGTCGATTACATGGTGGTCCCGGGAATTGGTAATGATCACCAAATTGGGGTTTTTCTGCAGTCTTTCTTGGATTTGAGATAAAGAATCGATCTCTTCAAAGGTTCGGTTATAGTACATAGGAAGAGCGCTGTCCATACGTCTAAAAACAACTACCTCTCGATCGCTTTCTACATACTCAGCTACCGCCTGCACGGGACTTTCTGCCGTTAGCTTTGGATAGATAAACGAAAAGAGCAACAGGCCTGTTCCGATCCAGAAAAGACTCACAATGACCAGGGCTATTTTTATCCTCTTCATCATCCAAAGAATCAAGGCCAGTGCACTACCTGCAAACAACAACCAAAGCCAATACGCCAGAGGCTGAAGGTCGTGTAAGGCCCATTCCCGATCCAGGGCATTGTAGCCAGCAAAGGGCAGGGCAGCCGTAATGAGCAAAAGGAACACTCCAGAAATATAATCCACCCGGCTAAAGCCTTCTTGGTATTTTTTGTGCAGGTAATAGGCGATCACCATGCAAATAAAAGGATAGGCCGGCATGGGGTAGTTCGGCAGCTTGGTACTGCTTAGTGTAAAAAAGACCACAGGAACTAATCCCCCTAAAAAAGCCATCAATAACCAGTCACTTTGGATCCGGTCTTTCCAGGCTCTCCCAAACGCCTGAATACCGAAAACAGAAAAAGGAAGGAGTCCGGCGATGACAAACAGTATCGTCATATAAAAACCGCCCCCGTGACCCTCTTTCTCATCACTAAAGCGCGATAGATTGTGGTCCAAGAAAAAGCCCTCTGTCCAAGCGCCGTCTGTGGCCTGGTGCACGGCTACATACCAAGGGAGGACCAACCCCAAGAACAAAAGAGCTCCCGCAGGAATACTCAGACTTTTAAGACGTTGCCAATTCAGTTCCTTTTTGGCTAGCAGAAACAGGAGCACGATCAGTCCCGGTAAAGCCAAGGCAATAGGTCCCTTGGTCAAAACACCCAAACCAAAACAGATATACATCAGGACCAACCACTTCTTTTCACCGAAACCGAAATGCAGCAAGAAGCTCATCAAGGTGGTCGACATGAAAAAAATCAAATAGGGATCAGGAACAGCCAAATGAAATTCCTGGACAAAGTAAACTGCGCAAAGGAAAATGAGGGAGCTCAGTCGGGCCAAAGGCTTCCCCTGAAAGCGATTAGTGGTATAATAGGTCATCAGGAGCGTGAGGGCTCCAAAAACACCAGAAA
>CAZLGZ010000114.1:0-8332 GCA_964558965.1 uncultured Flavobacteriaceae bacterium | reverse complement strand
TATGTACATCCCAAAAGCCTATATCGAGAAAGATTCCGCAGAGATTAAATCCTTGATAAAACAGTATCCCTTTGGCATACTCGTCGATCAGCTGCCCAATAAGCTTTGGGCCGTTCACCTCCCCTTTGAATGGGAAGAAAGAGACGGGAAAAATCTTCTGGTCGGTCATATCGCGCGAGCCAACCCGATTGGAGAACAGTGGACCGAGACACGCGATGTGCTGGTTATTTTTCAAGGGCCACATACCTACATCAGTTCTTCCTGGTACCAGGAAGAAGAGGTCCCCACCTGGGATTACCAAGCCGTCCATCTGTACGGTCAACTCAATACCCTGACTGAAGAAGAAACCATGGCCTCCCTTCATCGCCTAGTGGAGCGGCACGAGCAAAGAGAAGAAAAACCAATTGACCTGAGTCAGTTTTCGGACCGCACCATGAGGCAAGTCCGCGGAGTGATCGGTTTTGAAATTGAAATCACTGAAATTCAGGCCGTCTCCAAACTCTCTCAGACCCGCCAAAAAGACCAGACAGAGATCATTCGCCAGCTCGAAAAAAGAAAGGATCAAAACAGTTTGGAAATCGCCCAAGCCATCAGAAATCAATCCAAATCGTAACAAAATCTGCCAAAGTGCGACATGTAATAAAAACAACCAATCATGTTACACAGTAAATTTTGGCAAGCTTTTTTCGCCATCGCACCTTTAATTGCCCTATTCGCCATGCTCGGAGGGTACTTTTATTTTGTCTATGATTTAATTGGCAGTGCCGAAGTTTGGGAAGCTTCTGGGTCCGAGCCAACTGCTCGAGAAGTCCTGGCTAAGATTTCTCCGTTCTTTATTGCAATTCTTTTGGTTGCCCTACTTTCTATCGGTAGCCTGGTCTTTTATTTGGCCCATGCTATACAGAACACCAACCTGAAAAGCGATATGCGCATCATTTATATTGTGCTCTTTGTCATCTTTGGAGGTATCTCCCAATTGGTTTATTGGCTGGTCGAATGCCAGGGGAAAAAGACCCAGACCATTGAAAATCAATAGAAAAACCCAATTTTCTATGGTGTTTTAAGGGTGTTTTTCTAAGGATTTCCTATCTTGTAGCTAGGTATTAAGCAATTCCCCCCTTAAACACTAACCCTGTTGTTGTCTATTGTAAAGACGGACGTCTAAATGGGGATATTCTTTTATTTAAAATCAACGCTGCGGTCCATCATCGTGCCCTACACGATCGACTCTAAGGGACTTAACCTGGCATTGGCCTTAAAGCAAATCTTTTTGGCGATCTACATTTGTTTTGTAGTCGACCCCAATGTCATCGGTATGCCCTGGAACCTGAACCGTTCCGGTCTTGATCTTTTTGAACTCTCTCCTCTATTGATTGAGGAGATGAGCGGTTACCGGGCACCGATTTCGGACGCTCCATACTTTTTTGGCTACGTCTTCAGCTTGACCAAAACCCTGGGCAGCCTACTGGTCATCCTCGGACTAGGCACAAGAATCATGGGGGTTTGCTATTTCTTGGTCGCCGCCCTCTACCTCTACAATTCTTCCTATGTGAGCGATTTTAATTATGCTTTCCCTATAGTCTTTGTAACCTTCTCCTTACTCCTGCTCTACTTTGGAGGCGGAAAGTACAGCCTGGACTACCTGATCGGCAAAAAGGCCGGTTGGATCAGACCTTATAGATTGTCGAGTTGATTGCTGGTCTTGTCATCACTTAAGGTCCAAAAGAAGCCTACAAAAAAGAAGCTGTCTGCGGCGGGGCGTATGGCCTGGCGATCGAAAAACCCACTGCTGTCAGGAGTATTCGCATACTGATAATTATTGATGTTGTTAATTCCCAGGATATTATTTACCGAGAAGTAGAGGATCTTTTGTTGATCGATCAAATACGCCCAATTGAAACTCAGGTTGTGGAAATCCCGGGTTACGGATTTCTGAAAACCGGGTAAATTGGGGTTTTCGTAGGGCCTGCCAGAACTCCAGCTGTAGGTCAGTCCTAGCTGAGATTTCCAATCATTCACCCAAAGTTTGGTCACCAAAGAGCCATTGTGCCGAGGTGCAAAATTAGGCTGAGCCTGCACCGGAAAGTTTTCGGCCAGTCGCTGGGTATCGAGATAACTGTAGGACACCCAATACTCTAAATTATTGACGGTTTTGTTGTCTCGCCAAAAGAGGTCTAACCCCTGGGCGTAGCCGTTCCCATCAAAAGAAAAGTTAGAACCAGGCTCAATAAAAAGTGTATTGTATCGGCTGAGACTTTCGTAATTCTTTCTGTACAGCTCAGCTCTAAAAGTTCTTCCGGAACTTAAATACTGGTAGTTAAAAAGGAAGTGCTCCGCCATTTGAGCCTCGGGCGAGGCGCTGTACAAGAGAATTTGTTGACGAGGGGATTGGTAAAACTGTCCATAGGCCAGAGAAACCTGCCCCTTTTCGGAAGTTTTCCAAGCCAAAGAGGTTCTGGGCATCCAGAATTCCTTTTGCAACAAATCAGAATACTCAAAGCGTAAACCAGCCTTAAGTGCTAATCGCTGTGAGAAGAAAAGATCAGACTCCGCAAAACCACTGGCTAGTTTTTCTTGGAACATACCTTCCTGTAGGGGCGCACCCTCAAAAACAGATTCAAAATTTTCTTGGTAATCAGTGATGAATACCTCAGCCCCTGTCCGCAGGTTAAAGCGGTTATGCGGCTGGTGAGTCAGAACCATCTTGAAGTGACTGGCCACTTCCCGTGCCTCGACTTTGCCAAAAGCAATTCCTATGTCATTGCTGTCGTAGGAAACACTGGCCCCAGCCCGCATACTCCAACCCGTTTCCAAGAAGTATTTATAGGTAGAATTGAAGTAAAGATTGTTGTTTTTTAAGCGAAAAGGCACTGCTTCCTCGAAGTTGATATCGTCCTGTTCCAAGGCCAATTCCGCTCGATTAAATCCGGTGTACAGCTTGAGAATTCCCTGCTCCCCTTGAGACCGAAATACGGCTTCACCCGAAATGGATTCGTATGGTTTCTGCCATTGTATTCCCTGGGTGGAAGGCAAAATCGTCTCATAGGGCTTAAGGTTGATGTAGGAGGTGTTAAAACTCAAGCTTTGTTTTCCCCAAAGAGCCGTGTGAGCAAGACTTCCACCCACGGACATCACAGAGAGATCTGTTTTGGTTTGGTCGGCTAAATCCGTGGTATTGAGCAAAAGCACACTGGACAGAGCTTGCCCGTATTCCGCCGAATACCCCCCGGTACTAAAGGTGATGCCCTTGAACAAAAAAGGCGAAAAACGACCCCGGGTAGGAATATTATTGGCGGTCGCATTAAAAGGTTGAAAGACCCGCATCCCATCAATAAATACCTGGGTTTCTTCCGCCCGCCCTCCGCGAACAAATAGGCGGCCGTCTTCGGCTACGGGAGTGGTACCCGGCAAGGTCTGTAAGGCGGCCACAAAATCTCCAGCTGCTCCTGCAGTGGTTACAATATCGAGAGGCTTGAGCACAGAGACCTTGGAATTATCGCCGGCTTCAAAAGTACCGGCAGTTAAAGTCACTCCCGTCAGGGTGTTTACCGCTGGCTGTAGGATGAGTTGTATATCCGTAAAGTAACTCAGGTCTCCTGCCTCGTATCGGGTTTCAAAACCCAGCATAGAAATCACCAGGGTCTGGGTACCTGATTCAGTGGTTTCAAAAGCGAAGCGGCCTTCTTCATTGGTGGAAGCACCATCATAGGTACCCTCTAAATACACATTGGCGCCCACCACAGCTACGCCTTCAGGATCGAGAACCCGGCCGGTCACTTGGTTTTGTGACCAGGTGGCCAGGGTCAATAATAAAGCACCCAGTGTGGCTAGGGTGCGAGCAGCGGTTGATTGATTGATTGTCATTTGATTGATGTTTGGGGCAAATCTCTATTCCTAGGGAAGGAGCTTCAAAGAAAGAAGACCGAATTGTCGGTTTTACAGACTGATTTGCAGCCCAACAGTTCAGGAAGGAATATTGACAGTTCGGTCAGATCTGCTTTTGCCTTCTGAACAATTCTTGCAGTTTTGCTACGTAATCACAAATCAAAAAACATGAAAAATTTATTCTTTGTATTCGCATTCGCTTGTTTAACCAACTTGGGCTTCGCTCAGGAAAAAGGCATTGATATTACCATTACTATTGACAATGTGGTCAATGATGAAGGCAAAGTGTTGATCTCTCTGCACACCGCCGACACCTTTATGAAAGGCCCTGGTGTAGCGAACCTCGAAAGCATCATTAAAGACGGAAAGGTTGAGCTGACTTTTAAAAATGTAGAACCGGGTACCTATGCCATCATGGCCATGCACGATGCCAACAACAACAAACAGATGGACTTTCAATCCAATGGAATGCCCATCGAGAGCTATGGGATGTCCGGAAACGATATGAGCTTTGGCCCACCGAGCTTTGACAGCGCTAAATTCGAGGTGAACGGAGAAGACCTGGAGATGAATATCCGCTTCTAAAAAACAACCCAACCAACCCCTAAGCCCGGCTCTCGTCGGGCTTTTTCTATGCGCTAAACCGAAAACTAGGGTATCTTTAGAGTCAGATTAGCTTTTATGACCATTACCCAGTTAACCTATGTCCTGGCTTTAGCCGAACACCGGAATTTTACTTTGGCCGCTGAAAAGTGTTTCGTCACCCAGCCCACCTTGAGCATGCAAATTCAAAAACTTGAGGAAGAGCTCAATGTGAGTTTATTTGATCGTTCCAAAAAACCCATTGGCATCACAGAGGTGGGGCAAAAAGTCGTGGCCCAAGCCAAAAGCATTGTTTCGGAGGCCAACCGCATGAAAGACATTGTCGATCAAGAAAAAGGCTATATCGGTGGAGAGTATGTCTTGGGTATAATACCAACGGTCATGCCCACTCTTCTCCCGCTTTTTTTGGCTCATTTCATGCGAAAATACCCCCAAGTGCAGCTGGTAATTAAAGAGCAGACCACCACAAGTCTGGTCGAAAACCTGAAAGAGGGCAATCTTGACGGAGCTATCGCAGCAACTCCATTGGAATTGGATTTTATCGAAGAGCGGCCGCTTTATTACGAACCTTTTGTAGGCTATGTGCCCGAGAGTCATCGCCTGCACAGCAACAAAATGCTGCTGCCCCAGGATCTTCAGCTGGATGATGTACTCTTATTACAAGACGGGCATTGCTTCAGAGAAGGAGTCATCAACCTTTGCAGGCACCAGGGCGCAAAAGAAAATGCCTCTTTTCAATTAGAAAGCGGAAGTTTCGAAACCTTGATTAATCTGGCCAACGAAGGACTGGGTATGACCCTTTTGCCCTTCCTCCACACCTTGGAGTTAAAGGAAGAAGAAAAAGCCAACCTCATTCATTTTGAAGCCCCGGCTCCCGCGAGGGAAATCAGTTTAATCTACCACACCAATGAGCTCAAAATACAGATCACCAATGCCTTAAAAGACGCTATTCAGGCGGCTGTTAAAAGCACAATCATCTTCCAAGAAGTGGAAATAATAAGTCCTAAGGCAAAAAACTAGGGATTGAGTAAGTGTAAACTGGAGTGTAATTCGGGTTTATCGTAAATAAAGCGAACCATCCAAATCCGCAGTTCTTTAATTTCGTCTGGCAACAAACGTCGAACCGCTTTTTTTACCTCTTGTGTGAATAATTGTGAGTCAAAACTCACCTTTTGCAATACAGTTTTAGTGTACTCCAACATCGCTCTCGCCATAATGTCAAAGATTTATTAGTTCGTTAGGTCAGATATAAATTTAGCTAATTAATTTTAATCAGTCTGAGAGCAATTCGTTAAACCTTCGTGAAAATCCTCTTTAAAACTTCCTAATTTTGAGTGAAACCATCAGAAAAATGAAGATTAGTAAGTTCCTGTTTTGGAGCCTGTTTCTGCTCTTATTAGGAAGCTCCTGTAAGAGCGTTTATATCATGGAGAGGGATAGAGAAGTTCGGGATTGGCTCGAATCCTCTGCACAGGAGAATGGAGTCCTAGAAGGAATCTTGATTTTAAATACTGCCGAAGGAGACACCCTTCTTGCCAGTCAAGCCGAAAGACTCTTTATTCCTGCCAGCACCACGAAGGTATTTACGCTCTATACGGGGATGAAACTACTCCCCACCAGACTACCGGTTTTAAAATACCGCTTTCAAGAGGATCGCATAGAACTTATTCCCACTGGAGATCCCACCCAGTTACACCCTTATTTCAAAGACAGTACAGCGCTTCGGTTTCTGAGAAAAGCTCCGCCCGTTCAGATCCATTGGGAATTGTTTGAAGAAAATGCCTGGGGACCGGGTTGGGCATGGGAGGACTATCCTTACTATTTCTCGCCTGACCGCTCGGCCTTTCCTCTTTTTGGAAATACCGTTGAAATTATTGAAAAGGACAGCAGTCTTCAGGTTTTGCCTTCCCTGATGAGCAGTCGCGTAAAACGATCCATCAAAAGACAACCCAGAAGGGAACGATTTTCAAATGACTTTAGCCTTCCGAGCACAGCGCTGCAAGACACCTTGATTGTTCCCTACATCACCAGTGATTCCTTGAGTCTGGCGCTCTTGTCCAATGAACTCGGACTGCCCCTCTATAAAGCCCCTGACAGTATCGCTACTTCCCTTACGGACAGTACAACCCTTGAGGCGCCTTTTAGAGTCCTTTCGGGTGCGGTATCGGATTCTCTCTATAAGTATATGATGGCCGAGAGCGACAACTTTCTGGCCGAGCAAATCATGTTGATGTCGGCCTCTACCCTCTCCGACACCCTTTCTTTCCGAAGATCGAGAGATAGCATCATCAAGTGGCACCTGCCCTTCTTGCGGGATCGATCGCGCTGGGTGGACGGATCAGGGCTTTCGCGCTACAATCTGCAAAGCCCGGCCAATTTGGTCAACACCCTCCTCGCCTTAAAAAAGGACTTTCCGGAAAGTCGACTGCAAAATCTCTTCCCGGCTTATTCTTTTGTGCAAAGAAATTCAACCGCTTGGGAGCTTCAAAAGAGTGCGAAGGACAGCGCCGTGGTATTTGCCAAGTCTGGCTATGTCGGGAACAACTACAACCTGACGGGTTTCTTGTATACCGAAAAAGGCAACCTTTTGGTCTTTGCCCTCATGCAAAACCACTACCTCCAATCCACCGTCGAAATCCGGCGTCGGGTAGCGACTTTACTGCATCAGGCCTACCTCAAGTACTAAAGAGGTTACATTATCTTGTGCAGGGCAGCGTACTGCAGTAAAAGGATGGTTTTGGCATCCTTGATCTGGCCATCGGCTACCCAATCCAAGGCTTGCTGAAAGGGCATTTCGAGCACCTCAATATTCTCGGTTTCATCTTCTACGCCCCCACCTTCATTGACTTTCATCTCTGCGGTATAGGGCGCCAGATAAAAATGAAGAATTTCCGTAACGGAGCCGGGTGACATATAGGACTCCAGAACCTTTTCCAGTTGGGTAATACGGTAACCTGTTTCTTCCTCTATCTCTTTGATAATGGTTTTTTCGGGATTTTCGTCTTCCAGGATTCCGGCACAAGCCTCCACCATCATCCCATCCGAATTACCGTTGTAGTAAGTCGGCATTCTAAATTGTCGTGTAAGGACGACACTTTTTTCTTCGGTATTGTACAGCAAAACAACGGCTCCGTTGCCACGGTCATAGACTTCCCGGACCTGGGCTTCCCAACTTCCGTCTTCCCGACGGTAGTCGAAACTTACCTTTTTAAGCCAGTGCCAATTGTTCGAAAGCAACTCCTCGCGGATATTCTTGACTTCTCCGTATTTCATAGCGTGATTTAAAAGCTGTTGTCTCCGTCGAGTATATTTCCGAGACCACCAAGCACACTACCTTCACCCTTGTCTTTACCCCCCATTTGAGGTGCAGCGGCCCAAACACGTGAGGCGAGTCGGCTAAAAGGCAAGGATTGTACATAAACAACGCCGGGTCCCCTCAAGGTCGCGAAAAAGAGTCCTTCCCCGCCAAAAACCGTATTCTTGATCCCACCGACAAATTCAATATTGTAATCTACGTCCTTGGTAAAACCAACGATACAACCAGTGTCTACACGGATGGTTTCTCCTGCTGCTAATTCTTTGCGAGCCATCGTACCGCCTGCATGGACAAAAGCCATACCGTCACCTTCCAGCTTCTGCATGATGAAGCCTTCACCTCCAAAAAACCCTCGTCCGAGTTTTCGGGAGAATTCAATCCCTACCGAGACTCCCTTGGCCGCGCACAAAAAAGCGTCCTTCTGGCAAATGAATTTCCCCCCTTTTTCAGACAGATCAATGGGTATAATTTTTCCGGGATAAGGCGAAGCAAAACTAACGCGCTTCTTTCCTTGCCCAATATTCAAAA
>CAZLGZ010000113.1:0-8401 GCA_964558965.1 uncultured Flavobacteriaceae bacterium | reverse complement strand
AGTAGCTACTTGGCCTTTTTTACTCAAAAATGCTTTTAAAAAGAACACTCATGAGTAGAGCGCAACGCAATGCCCATGGACGCATATGGGGAATCTTATTTTTGGTGATTCCACTCTTCCTGTTTTGGGCACTCACCCCTGTTATCCCAGCCGATTCGCTGACTCCACCTGTTTTGTCTGAAGTGGAAGAAGGTCAGCAAAAAATACCCGTACAGGTTCACTACGACACTCTTTTGCACATTCAGGTCCATCGTCCGTTGGCCAGTGCAGCAACGGGGGTACTGGTCCTTTCGGATCAGGAGGAAGAAGAACAACTGATCGGTCAATTGGAGGGCACCGGAAGCTATTCTTTTGATCTGGATCAAAAGCCGCAACGGTTACGCTTGGTGGATTTGATCAAAGAGAATGAACTGTACACCCTAGAATTGAAGTAGCGATGAGTTTAGATTACACCTATATCATTTGGAATAAACAGAAGAAGAGGTACGACCGGTGGATCGCCCTGAGTATGATTTTGTATCTGCTCCTGTTTTTTGGCCTATCGTTTGGTTTAAATCCAGAAATGACTGCCGAAACGGTCATGATTCGAGCCTTTGGAACTCTGGCTCTATTGACCCTGCACGTGATTTTACTAATTGGACCTCTGAGTCGTTTGAACAGCCGCTACCTGCCTTTGCTTTATAATCGCCGCCATTTAGGGGTCAGTATGTTTTTGGCGGCTTTTTTACATGGGGGGTTGTCTCTCTTTCAGTTTCATGCCCTCAGTGAAATCAATCCTATTTGGGCGCTGTTTACTTCCAATCAGGATTACGGAAGTTTGCTGCAGTTCCCTTTCCAGGTATTGGGTTTTTTCGCCTTAATTATCCTTTTTGTGATGGCTTCGACGAGTCATGATTTCTTCTTGAAGAACCTGTCTCCTCGAGTTTGGAAGGCCTTGCATATGGGAGTTTATTTGGCCTATGCCCTGATTGTTTTGCATGTGGTGCTGGGTGCTTTTCAGCAGGAAGGGCAATTGCTCACAACGGCAGCCCTGGTATTTGGATTCCTGCTAATCGCCTTGACTCATGTCAGTGCCGCGGTGAAGGAGGGACGGATTGATCGAGCGAAGTCGCGCTGGAACGAGGAAGGATGGCAGCGTTTATGTAAACCGGAAGAAATTGAAGCTGACCGCGCGAAGATTTTTACGGTCAACGAGGAGCGTATTGCCGTTTTTCGCCATGATGGTGGTCTTTCTGCCGTGCACAACTACTGTAAGCACCAAGGGGGTCCTTTGGGGGAGGGAAAGATCATTGATGGTTGTATAACCTGTCCATGGCACGGTTATCAATACCTGCCGGGTAATGGACAATCGCCTCCTCCTTTTACAGAGAAACTGCATACCTATCAACTTAAAATGATTGACGGCAGCGTCTATATTCATCCCGAGCCACTTGCTGAGGGAACCGCTGTTGATCCCCTACCAATTCCATAAGCTATGAAAGAGAATAAGAAAGAAGAATTTTATGTGGGGTACATCAATCAGATGGGGAGTAAAACCAAGAGAACGGTTCGCCTCTTTGTTTTTTTTGCCGTACTGGCCGTGATTCTGGTTGCCGGGGTTTTTGCTCTGTATCAGCAACCCGCTTCCAACAGCCGATTCGATTTTGACAGTACCACCTCAGTCGAAGGTACCTACTATGAAAAGCCTTATCCCTTGCTTCGGGTCGAATTGGGGCCAGAACAGTATAAGGACATTGTTTTATTGGGATTCGGAAAGTCGGGAGCTCTTCCTTATTTGTCCAAAGCCAAAGAAAAAAAGCCCAATCTCAATGGGCAATCCATGAGGATTGAAGGAAACCTGTTGTATTATAATGGCAAGAGCTTGTTGCAGATTACAGATGAGCAGAAAATCGAGCTTCTCGATAATAAGGCAGCGGAAGAAGAGCTCTATCCATCCGAAGCCGTCAAGACAGAGCTGGAAGGTGAAATCATTGACCCCAAATGCTTTTTTGGTGTCATGAAGCCGGGCTTTGGAAAAATTCACCGGAGTTGTGCTTCTCTTTGTATTGCTGGGGGCATTCCCCCTGTTTGGCTTAATCGTACCGATTCTGGAGACGAAGAATATTTTTTGATCACTGACCTGAAAGGAAATGCCATTCATAAAGACTTACTACCCTATATAGGGCAGGCCTCCAAAGTGGAGGGTACCGTAAGCCAAAAGGGTGGATGGTCCTACCTGGCCCTGGATGTCAAAAAAATCGAAAAAGTCAATGATCGCACAAGTATTTACGAAACAGAATAGAGCATTATATTTCTTCTTGAGTCTTCTATTCGGACTGGGAACCTTTAACCTACAAGCACAAAAAGGTCCAGTCAATGCCAAAAGAGGTTTAGCTGTACAAGGCTATGATGTTGTTTCTTATTTCAATGGGAAAGCACAGAAGGGAACATCTGATTATACCGTAAAATGGGAAGGGAATACTTACCAGTTTACGAGCTCTGAACACCGAGATACCTTCGAGGCTAATCCGGAGAAATTCTTGCCTCAATACGGTGGCTATTGTGCTTACGCTATGGCCGTGAAAGGGAACAAGGTATCCGTGAATCCGGAAACCTTTGAAATTAGAAATGGAAAGCTGTATTTGTTTTACAACAAATGGATAAACAATACCTTAGAGTCTTGGCTGGAAGAAGGACCCGAAAAGTTGGTCGGCCAAGCCGATAAGAACTGGAAATCACATTTGAAATAACCGTAAATCGAACAGCCGGCAGAAATAAGGGAAACAGCAAAATGGTGGAGTCTAAGCCGGATATTTTTGGCGGGTATTCTCACCAGTTTTATCGGAGCCATTCCATTGGGAACCTTGAATGTCACTGCCTTTCAGTTGGCTTTAAGGCGAGGAAAGCCAGAAGCCCTTTGGTTTTCGGTCGCAGTGGTCCTGATTGAATTGATTGTGGTGACCCTGATGTATTGGGGGGCCAAAAAGTGGGCGTTGACTCCCCGGGCTAAAAAGTGGATTTTTCCTTTAGGAGCATTGCTCTTGCTGTATTTGAGTATGACTCATTTACTGAATACCCGACCAGAAAGTGTTTCTAATTTCCAGTTGCCGGAATTTAAATCAGCCTTCTTACTCGGCTTATTGATGAGTAGTTTAAATCCGCTTCAATTTCCATTCTGGATGGCCTGGAACAAGGCCTATCAGGAGAAGGGCTGGTTCGGGAAAGGGCAATCCGGATTTGTCCTGTATCTTACAGGTATTGGGGGAGGAACAATGGCTGCCCTTTGGATTTTTATTCTCCTGGGAGAATGGTCCCAAAAGACCCCAGGGGATTATCAAGGGACGATTGAACTGATTTTGGGCCTATTGTATTTGGCCTTTGCGTTATATTTTGTGTTTCTTGCACTTAAAAACCGATTTCAACCTAACAAATAAAGCAGACAGATGCTTCAAGCTTCTATAAATACACTTCACTTATTTTGCGGCGTACTTGGTCAATTGAAGGCCGAAGAGTACACGGAATCGCATGAATTATTGGCTCGAGCCAGTATTGGTCAACACACTCGCCATATTATTGAACTCTACCAGTGCCTGCTGAATGGCTATGAAGAGTCAGCGCTTTGCTACGATAATCGAAAACGTGATATTCGAATTGAAACCGATGTCGATTTCGCTATTGAATCCCTCAAGGATATTCAATCCAAGCTGGAGAAGCCCAATAAGCTCATGAAATTGGTGCTACAAGATGAGTCTGGCTCTTATACCATAGAAACCAACTACGAAAGGGAAGTTTTGTATAATCTGGAACACGCGATACATCACCATGCCCTTATTAAAGTGGCCTTAATTCCGATGACGCATATGGATGTGCCTGCTGAATTTGGGGTAGCACCTTCAACCCTTGCTTTCCGAAAATCATGTGCACAGTAAGCCTCTTTTTTAACGGAGACAGCACCTTGGTCACTTCTACCCGGGATGAACACAGGAAGCGCCGTCGTGCAGCATCCCCTGAGTGGTACGAATATGAAGGTACGGAACTCTATTTCCCGAAAGACCCTCAGGGAGGAGGCAGTTGGATTGCCTTTAACAAAGCAGGTCAATGGGGCGTAGTCCTGAACGGTGCTTTTGAGAATCACCGGCACTCGGGCCCTTACCGAAAGAGTAGAGGACTGATCCTATTGGATCTTTTGAGTTCCAAGGAACCAGCGGCATTTTGGAAGCAGCTCAATTTGGAAAACATTGAGCCTTTCACCTTGATTTTGGGAGATAAGGGGGCTTATGAAATGCGTTGGGATGGGCAACAAAAGCACACCAAAGAATTAAATAAAAAAGAGGCGCATATCTGGTCATCGGCTACCCTCTACAGTCAGGAAGTTCAAGCGTGGAGAAAAGGGCGTTTTGATGCCTTTCTGCAAACACATTCAAATCCACGTCCCGACCAGGTGCTTTCGTTTCACGCTACCCCGCAGGGCGATTCTGAGAATGGCCTGGTGATCGATCGAGCGAATGGAGTCAAGACCGTGAGTGTGACCCAAATTCTCCTGGAATCCAATCAGGGAGAAATGCGTTATAAGGATCTGATGCAGCCAGAATCCCAATTGAGCGTATGAGTCTTTCCTGGAAAGCGCGTTGGCACCGACTAACCCACTGGGAATACTGGTCTTATGCCTGGGTGTATTACCCTCTTTTTCCGATATGGCTTTGGTACGCACTCAAAGAGCGTTCCCTGTTTTTCTTCAGTGCTTCTAATCCGGCCATGGCTTATGGTGGGCTTACCTTAGAGTCCAAAATGGAGATCTACAAGATGATTCCGGACGCTTATATTCCAAAGACCGTGCTTATCCCTGCGGCGGAGGACCGGGAAGAAGGCCAACTGAGCAATCTGATGAAGCAAGCGGGGCTTGAATTTCCGTGTATCGCAAAACCGGATGTAGGGTTAAAAGGATTAGGGGTAAGCCGAATACATTCCCTCGAAGACTTAGAAGACTATAGCTCTAAGGTTCCCAAAGAAATCCTGCTGCAGGAGTTGATTCGCTACCCCAATGAAGTGGGGGTCTTTTATGTGCGCATGCCTGGAGAAGAGCGTGGGCGTATCACAGGGATCGTACAAAAAGAATTTATGAGTGTTGTCGGTGACGGTAAATCCAGTCTAAAGGAGTTGATACACCAGAGCCCGCGTTGCCTATTGCAGTGGTCAAAATTGCAGGAAGAACTTACGCCCGACGAACTGGAGTCTATTCTGCCGGCTCAGGAGAAGAAGGTTTTGTTGGCCGTGGGCAGTCATACAAGAGGAGCCTTATTCCTGGATTATTCGGATCGAATTACCCCCGGTTTGGAAGCCTGGTTGAATGAGATTTGTTTGCAGGTGAAGGGCTTTTACTACGGTCGCTTAGACATTATGTACGACAATTGGGCTGATTTTGAAGAAGGTCGTCAATTTCGAATTATTGAAATCAACGGTGCGGGTAGCGAACCAACGCACATCTACGATCCCAAACACTCCTTGTTCTTTGCCTGGAAAGAAATTCGCCGACACGTGCGGTACATGCTCAAGATTGCTCGACTAAATCACCGAAAGGGTGTGCCCTATCTCAGTGCAAAGGAAGGGAGGCAAATGCTCCGGGAGCACCGAGAGCTCGAAAGCTTTTTGGAATCCCTTTAGTCTGCTGAGAATCCCTGAATGTAGGCTTGGGTGGCACTTCTGTAGAAGTTTAGGATTTCTTCATCCGTAGGTAGGCTTTCTTTGTCAATACGCAGAATAGCGCCTTCAAATTCGTCCTCGACCCATTGACCTCTAACCAACTTTGACTCTTGTGGGGCGGGGAGTAATTGCCCGTCTTGGTAGGCGCTCAGGTAGTAATAATGCTGTTCCGAGAGGGTGTCGGGTACTGCCAGCCCCATGCCAAAATACAAGGCGCTGTGCTGTTCTGAGGGGCCAAAGACTCCACTGTCAAAATGATGAGGCCAAATCCGAGGAACCTGGCAAAAACCAAGTTCGCGACTGCAATCCTCCAGAAGGCGATGTGCCTGAACCCGCATTGCTTGCATAGGGCTGTCCTCTGACCACAAAAAGGGAGTATCTCCTTGTTCGTAAGGCAGGTCGTAATGCAAGTCGTATGTATAGTCCCCTAGGCCGTTTTCTCGAAAAAAGTGTTTTAAGTGTTGAACAACATCCTCGTGAGTTTTGCCCGGCAGGGCTAATTGATTTTCTGCTTGGTTTTCTAGAAACAAGGAGCCCTGTTCCAAATCCAAGACAAACTTACCCTTCGTTCCAAGGGAATGGGTAGAGAGATAGCGTCCGCTTTCATCCAAACCCAGGTTGGTGTGGCTATCGTCTTCATTGGCCTCCAAAAAAGAGATAGCGGCGGTGGCTAAGTATTGTCCGGCCCAATGCCATTGCTTAAGCATATACCGGGTTTTTCTTGAGTTTATTGACGATGTCATTCACAATCATAGGGGCGTGAATACGGGAGTTTTCTATGAACCATTTATGGGTTTCCATCCCACCACATATAACACCGGCCAGGTAGAGCCCTTCGATATTGGACTCCATGGTCTCCGGATGGTAATAGGGCTTCTTCAGACCGTCGTCGCTCAGTTGTACTCCAAGGGCATTCAAGAAGCGAAAATTCGGCTGGTAACCGGTGAGCGCGAGTACGAAATCATTGGAAAGACGGAATTGTGTCTTGGTCTCGGTGTTGGTCAGCAGGAGTTCCTTTTCTCTTACCTCCGAAATTTCAGTAGAGTAGTAGGCTTGAATGCTGCCTTCTTCAATGCGGTTTAGGATATCAGGACGCACCCAGTATTTAACCCGTTTACCCACCTCAGGGCCTCGAATAATCAGACTGACTTCGGCCCCTTTTCTCCAACACTCCAAAGCGGCATCAATCGCCGAATTACTCGCGCCAACAACGGCTACCTTTTGCCGGGCGTAATAGTGTGGATCCTTGTAGTAATGCGAAACTTTAGGCAGGTCTTCACCGGGCACTCCCAAAAGGTTCGGAATATCGTAAAAGCCCGTGGCTAAAACCAGTTGTTTGCTCTTGTACTGGGCTTTGGCTGTTTTAATTTCGAAATGGGTGTCTACTTTGTGAAGCTCTTCCACGGCTTCAAAGAGTTGGATGTTGAGGTCGTTGGCGCTGACAATTCTGCGGTAGTATTCCAGTGCTTCATCTCTTTTTGGTTTGGCTTCTTTACTGATAAAAGGCACCCCACCGATTTCCAGCTTTTCGGAAGAAGAGAAAAACTGCATGTTTACCGGATAGTTAAAGAGGGAATTGACCAAAACCCCTTTTTCGATGATCAAGTAATTTAACCCTGCTTTTTGGGCTTCAAGACCTATGGCAATCCCAATGGGACCCCCTCCTACAATGATCAAATCGTGCATGATACCTAGATGTTTTTCAAAGCCAATACGCTGTCGGCGATGGAAGGGCTATTGAATACGGCGCTTCCTGCAACCAAGACATCGGCTCCGGCCTCGACCAGTTCTTTGGCATTAGTCGTACTAACCCCTCCATCAATTTCAATCAGGGCTGAGGAATTGGACCGTAAAATCATTTCTTTCAGCTGCCGGGTTTTATTCAGGGTGTTTTGAATGAAAGACTGTCCTCCAAATCCTGGATTAACCCCCATCAGGCAGACCAAATCAATATCAGCGATACAGTCTTGAAGAAGATGAACGGAACTGTGTGGGTTGAGTGCTACTCCGGCTTTCATGCCAAAAAGCTTGATGGCCTGAAGGCTGCGGTGCAAATGGGTGCAGGCCTCTAAATGGACCGTTAGGTTGGCCGAACCCAATTCCGCAAAGGTTTGGATGTAGCGGTCTGGATCAACGATCATCAAGTGGACATCTAAGGGCTTTTGGGCGTACTTCGCTATGGCTTTGACGACGGGAACACCATAGGAAAGATTGGGGACAAAGAGTCCATCCATGATGTCGATGTGGAACCAGTCGGCTTGACTGTTATTAACGGCTTCTACGTCTCGCTGTAAATTGGCAAAATCTGCCGAAAGCAAAGAGGGAGCAATCAGTGGAGTAGGCATATTTTTAAATTATCACTTAAAAGTAATCAATCCGTATGCAGTATGCCTAACTTCCTTGGAATCAAATTGAAAGAATGGAAATTGTGAATAAGTTCAAGGTGGCCACTTAACAGTAAGTTAATATTTACGTAACTTTGCGAAAATTTAATCACACTCTGTTCATCTTGTTGGAACAGAAGAAAGAGGCGGTTTTAGCAGTATGCCCTTTCTAAGAAAATATTTAAGATAGCTGCCTGAGAAAGCAGCGTGTTGGTTTAGGTGAGGAAAAAGGGGCCCTTTGGGCTCCTTTTTTTATGCGTTCCATTTCGTCAAATCAAATAGGGGCAAAAAAAAACTCCGGTAATCAGCCGGAGTTTATTCATCAATCAAAAAACGAA
>CAZLGZ010000112.1:0-8433 GCA_964558965.1 uncultured Flavobacteriaceae bacterium | reverse complement strand
GCTGATGGTAGCTTAAAAATTCAACACCGGGACGGTAGAGACCGCCTACCGCTTTCGGGTAAAATAGATTTTTCGAATAACCCCGCCTTCTTGTACAAGGACAAAATCTCAGTAACCGACAAAAAAGGAGTGCTCCATCAGGTGGATGCCAATGGTCGGGTGACGACGACGAGTTTTCAGCAAGGCCCTGATCACGGGTTCTTCACCACGAGCAAGACCCTGGCACTTTTGGATCAGAACACCCTAAATATAAAGGGCAAGAAAGTACGTTTGAATAATGGCGTGTATACCTCACCGACCATTTTCTACCTCGGAGATGTCTTGTATATCTCGGTGACCGATATCCAAAACAGCAAGGTCTTTCTATTTGACAGCAATGCTGAACTCTTTGGAGGCTTTCCGGTGACAGGGAATTCTACGGTGGACTTACTCGATATGAACGGAGACCGGAAACTAGAAATGGTTACTCGGGATGCAGCCAATGCCCTAACCGTTTACCAACTCAATTAGGAGGTTTGAAGCTCAGCTTCAAAGAGTAGTTCGAAGTGCTTTTGGATTTTTATTTTCACCTCTTCGAGTGGGATTTCTCTCCCCAATTCTCGAGCGATGGAGGTAACTCCTTTGTCTTGGATTCCACAGGGAATCATTAAGTCAAAATAAGAGAGATCCGCATTGACATTGAGGGCGAAACCGTGCATGGTCACCCAGCGGCTGGCTCGGATTCCCATAGCGCAAATTTTACGGGCTTGGGAGGTCCCAACATCCAACCACACCCCGGTTTCTCCAGGAGAGCGATCCCCTTCAATACCGTATTCGGCTAAAGTCAGTATAATGACCTCTTCCAGAAAACGCAAGTATTTGTGGATGTCTGTAAAGAAGTTGTCTAAATCCAGGATAGGGTAACCCACCAACTGACCAGGGCCGTGGTAAGTGATATCACCTCCCCGATTGATCTTGTAGAATTGGGCTCCTCTTTGCGCCAACAACTCCTTTGAAACCAAAAGGTTTTCTGGATTCCCGTTACGGCCCAAAGTATATACATGTGGGTGTTCTACCCAAAGAAAGTGATTCGGAGTGGCTTCAGGCACTTCTCGGTCGCGGTTGGCTGACTTCACCTTCAAGGTTTCCGCCAACAACTGCTCCTGCAAATCCCAGGTTGTTTTAAAATCCTGGAATCCCAGATCCCGTAAAAGCACTTGCCTGTTTTTCATCCGGCAAAGATACGGACTTAGCGTCTCTCTAACTCGACATCTACGTTGAGCTTGGTCGGGTCTTTAACCGCTTCTAAAAAGTTGATCGTGTAGATCATGGTCTTCCCATCCGCACTAAAGGTTGCTCCGTCTAAACTGACTGACTTCACCCGTTTAGGAAAGTGGTATTTGAGGGTATAATTGGAGCTGGAAAGCACCATCTCAGCACTCGCCATACTATCCATAGCCTGCTTATGCAAGGCCTTGTCCAAAATACTCGCCCTACGCGAGAATTTCCTCTTCTTGTAAGTATACTCCACCTTGGTCGCTGAATTTCCCATCATCGGCAGGCTGTTGTTGCCCTCCTTTTGATCCAATGTACCGGCCGACTGAAAGGTGTTGAAGGCGTCATTCATCTCAGAGATATTCTTGAATTCGCTGTACATGTCGAACTTCATCTCCTTGGTCTCTGGATTCATCACCATGTGCAGATTAAAAGGCTCTAACTTTTTAAGCTTTTCTTGTTCTGCGGGAGGCAATTGAGCTATACTATCTTTTTTATCCATCAAGAACTCTCTAAAGGACATGGTCGAATCGATCGCCTTTTCTTTGGCCATCTCTTCGCCGCCCATGGCCATGAGTTCGGAACCGTCAAAACTGATCGACAGTTTTCCGGAGCCGTCGTCTTCAAAATAGATCTCTTCGGTAAAGTTGCAGGAAGCAGCCCAAATCAAAGTAAAGGCCGCAAATACTAATCGTAGTTGTTTCATTCGTATGCGGTGTAGGTGTTATACTGTGGTTTATTGAGTATGACCAGGGCCGCGATCGTACCGGGCACCCAACCACACACTGTTAAAATTAACACAATTATAATGGACCCACAACCCCTGTCGTAAACCGCGAGGGGCGGAAACAAAATAGCTAGCAAGACTCTCCAGATGCTCATAGTATTTTCGATTGATGATGTACTTATGCGACGCTCATTTCGGCGATTTGTTACATTTAGGAAGAAATTCATGCTGCATGACTAAAAAAGGGATAGGCCTCTTGGTCTTTTCGATGCTCTTTTCCTGTATGGCTTCCGGGCAGTTTTCTTTTGAGGGCCAAGTCCCCAAGGAATGGGCCGGGCAGCTCATTTCCTTGTCTCTGATCAAGGACCCCCTGAGAAGTGATCGGGTCTATGCCGACCAAATTCTCCTGCAATCCGAAGTGGACTCTCTTGGTCAGTTTGCCTTTAAGGGTGCCTTTTTACCAGAAGAAAACCGCCTCTACCGAATCCATGCAGCCCCTTGTTTTGAAGGACTACACGACAGTCGGATGCGCTGCCACGGCCTGGAAGAGCGCTTTTTTGTGGCCAATAACCAGGACCAATTGGTTTTTCGCTCCTTAGATGAAGGTGGCTTTTTGTGTCAGGGATCAGCGGAACAAAGCATTGCCGGAGTGCAAGCCCAAGACCTGCGTCTGACCTTACCACTGGGAGATCAGGCGGCCATGAACCAGACCACTCGAAGCCTTCAATTTCAGCAATGGATGGAGGATTTGGAACACTATTACCGGGACGGAGAAGACCCCTTGCTCACGCTCTATGCCCTCTGTGATGTACTGGATTCTCGCAACGAATACCGTTCTCTTTTGAGCAGAGAAGACTATCCTTTTTTAAGCGAATTGGAGTCTGAATTGGCGAGTCGCTATCCCGAAAGCGCCTACAGCAGCCTGCTTTCGAACAGCCTGCCCAAACCCGAAAAGACCTCATTGCTGTTTCCCTACCTCTTTCTTTTGACAGCCTTGGGAATGGGGTACTGGTTGTTTAAAAAGCGACTGGGCGTATCAAATCAAATCAAAAACACCTTCGAATCCCTAAGCACCAAAGAAGAGGCTTTGTTGGGTGATATTGCCTTGGGCAAAAGCAATAAAGAGCTGGCAGATCTCCACCACATCAGTCTGAGCACGGTGAAGACGCACCTGAACAACATTTACAAGAAGACCGGAGTCCAAAGCCGAAAAGAACTGATTCTTAAGATCAAACAAGAAAAAACAGGGATTTCCACCCCGGTCTAGCCCCTATTTCCACCCGGACATCCTTGATCAACCCCAGCGAGAACTTCAGTTTAGCGGAAAAGTAATTTTCCATGAAACTGATACTTTCTACTGGCCTAATGGCCCTCTTGCTTTGTGTTCAAAATGCCCAAGCACAAAAAGAAATCAATCAATCGCCATTCCCTCCTTTCCTCTTGGGAGATATTGAACAGTCCGACCTGACCACGGGTTCCTACAACCAATGGTTCGAAGGCCAATACACCAACTACACGCCCAAAGCGGAAGTCCTACAGGAGTTAAGGACTACCTTAGAAGACAAGGAATTTATCTTGTTTTTGGGCACCTGGTGCGGAGACAGTAAACGAGAAGTTCCTCGCATGTTACGTGTTTTAAAAGAAGCCGGGGTGGCTGAAAGTCGTATTCGCATCATCGCTCTGGACCGGCGTCCGGGCAAGTACAAGACCAGTCCGGAAGGCCTGGAAAAGAAGTACCATATCAAGCGTGTACCCACCTTGATTATTCTCTCTCAGGGGCAAGAAATAAACCGCATTGTGGAACGGCCTTGGCGCAGTCTGGAAGAAGACCTGCTGGCCATTACCCAAGACCAAAGCTATTTGCCTCGTTACTCACGCTGAGTAATCCGTTCAAAACCTTAATTTTGCCACCAAAATTGGCGGCATGCAGCTATCTGAGCAAGAACTCGTACGAAGAGAAAAACTAACGCGTCTGCGCGAATTAGGGATAGAACCCTATCCCGCAGCCTTGTATCCAGTGGAAGACACAGCTTCTTCCATCACGGCTAAATTCGAAGAAGGCAAGAAGGTGGTCCTGGCCGGACGACTGATGTCTCGCCGTATTCAGGGCAAGGCTTCCTTTGCTGAAATTCAAGACAGCAGCGGACGTATTCAGGTGTATTTTAACCGGGACGAGATTTGTCCAGGGGAAGACAAGCTGCTTTACAACGAGGTCTACAAGAAATTGCTGGACATCGGGGATATTATCGGAATCGAAGGGGAACTCTTCACCACCCAAGTAGGGGAACCCACGGTGATGGTCAAGAACTTCTCTTTATTGAGCAAGGCCCTTCGCCCACTTCCTCTACCGAAAACCGATGCCGACGGGAAGGTGTACGATGAATTCAACGATCCAGAGATGCGCTACCGCCAGCGCTATGTGGATTTGGTCGTGAATCCTAGTGTGCGTGAAACCTTTGTCAAAAGAACACGTATCACAAACAGTATCCGCACCTTTTTCAACGAAAAGGGTTATCTGGAAGTCGAAACGCCCATCCTCCAACCCATTCCAGGAGGAGCAGCTGCTCGTCCTTTTGTGACCCACCACAATGCACTCAATATTCCGCTTTATCTGCGGATTGCCAATGAGCTTTACCTAAAACGACTGATTGTCGGTGGCTTTGATGGGGTATATGAGTTTGCTAAAGACTTCCGTAACGAAGGAATGGACCGAACCCACAATCCGGAATTCACCGTGATGGAGCTCTACGTGGCTTACAAGGATTACTTCTGGATGATGGAAATGACCGAACAACTTCTTGAAAAAGTGGCCCAAGACACCCACGGGCAAACCGAGGTGACGGTCGGGGAACAAAAGATCGACTTCAAGGCTCCTTATCCGAAGGTGCCTATCCTGGAGGCCATCAAGGAGCACACCGGGCACGACCTGCACGGCAAAGGTGAAGCGGAATTGGCCGAAATCGCGAAGTCCTTGGGTATCGAAGTAGACTCCAGTATGGGGGTTGGTAAACTCATCGACGAGATATTCGGTGAAAAATGCGAGCACCACTACATTCAGCCGACCTTCATTATCGATTACCCAAAAGAAATGAGCCCGCTCACCAAAGCCCACCGCGAGAAGGAAGGCTTGACCGAGCGATTCGAACTTCTGGTGAACGGAAAAGAGATCGCCAACGCCTACAGCGAGCTCAATGACCCGATCGATCAAAGAGAGCGCTTCGAAGAACAGCTCAAGCTCTCCGAAAAAGGAGACGACGAGGCCATGTTCATCGACCAGGACTTCTTACGCGCCCTGGAATACGGTATGCCTCCCACCAGTGGAATTGGAATTGGGATCGACCGACTGTGTATGCTTCTCACAGACAACGCCTCGATTCAGGAAGTTCTTTTCTTCCCGCAAATGCGCCCAGAGAAAAAAGCGGTTGAATTGAGTGAGGAAGAGAAAGCTGTTCGGGATATTCTGAAGCCCCAAGGGCAGATGCCTTTAGCTGAACTCAAAGGACAGGCAGGTCTCAGCGGAAAGAAATGGGACAAATCCACAAAAAATCTAGTTAAATTAGGCTTGATGAAAGTCGAGAAAACAGAAGATCAACTACTGGCACACTGGGTCGAATGAAAAACAGCAAACGCATAGGACTATTGACCGGCCCTTTGCTGTTTGGAATCATGAGCCTGCTGCCAGGAGAATTGATTTCAGCCCAGGCCGATATGGTACTCGCCGTAGCCGCCTGGATGCTCTGTTGGTGGGTGACCGAAGCGGTTTCCATCTCGGTGACGGCCCTGCTACCGCTACTGCTCTTCCCACTACTTGATGTGATGCCTTTGGCCGATGTCGGCAGCAACTACGGCAGCCCGATCGTTTTCTTATTCTTTGGCGGCTTTGTGATGGCCTTGGCGCTCGAAAAAGTCAATCTGCACCGTAGAATTGCCCTGACGATTATACGCCTGACCGGCACCACCCCCAATCGGGTAGTCCTGGGCTTTATGCTGGCGACGGCTTCACTGAGTATGTGGATCAGCAATACGGCCACCACGGTGGTTATGCTACCCATCGCCCTCTCGGTGATCCAGCTTCTTATCGAAGACGAAGATGGCTTCACCAAAAAAGACAGAAATTTTGCCCTGAGTGTGATGCTGGGCATTGCCTTTTCAGCAAACGCAGGTGGAATCGCCACAGTGATCGGAACCCCGCCGAACTCCGTCCTGATCGGTCTTTTAGAAAACGAATACAACACCGAAATCGCCTTTGTGGATTGGATGCTGATTGGCCTGCCTTTCTCGGCCGTCATGATCACCATCATTTATCTGGTTTTGGTCTATTGGATGTTTCCGAACAAAGGATTGGTATTCGGCACTTCGCGTAACCTCATCGACCAGGAGCTCAAAGCCCTTGGCCCTTTGAGTGGAAAAGAAAAACAGGTTCTTGGGATCTTTGCGGTAACCGTAACGCTATGGGTTTTTAGAACCGTGATCAACGGTTGGTTTCCGGATCTGGGCCTGACCGATACCAGCATCAGTATTTTTGCTGCCATCGCCCTTTTTGCCATTCCGAATAACTGGAGTACAGGCGATTTTATTTTAGACTGGAAAGACACGAGCAAACTCGCCTGGGGAATTCTAATTCTCTTTGGTGGTGGACTGGCCCTGGCCAAAGGCATGTCGGCCAGCGGAATTGTCGACCTGGTCGCTCAGAGTATTGCCCAAAGCGATTGGAGCGTCATCCTGACGGTAAGTCTCTTGATCGCCCTGATGTTGTTTATGACTGAATTGATGAGTAACGTGGCCTTGGTCGCTGTACTGGCCCCAGTGGTTGCCGGTATCGCTATCGGTTTGGGGGTGCCCATGCTGCACGTCCTGATTCCGGTGACGATGGCCAGCAGCTGTGCTTTTATGCTACCGATGGCCACACCACCCAATGCGATTGTCTTTGCCAGTGGCTACATTGAAGTATCTCAAATGGCCCGTGTAGGGGTTGTCTTGAATTTGATTTCGATTGGGGTGTTGATCCTGATGTACCTGACGGTCATCCCCCTCCTCTTTCCTTAGCGCTATTCGTCCGCAAAGAGCGTATTCGAAAGTTGCGAACGCAGTTGTTGGGGTACTTGGCCGCCAGGAGCCAAGAGGTCAAAGGAGCGCAATTGTCCTTCTCTAATCTCCAGTAGACCGCGATAATCACTAAATCCATTATCCGCTAAAAAGAGAGATTTCAGGGATTTCATCTTGCGCAATCCAGCAGGGATGGGCCCAGTAAAATTGTTCTGACTCAGTTGTATTTCTTCTAAGGACTGCAATTTCTTCCAACGAGAAGACAACTGACCTTCCAGCTCATTATAGGCCAGGTTAAGTACGCGTAAGTAAGGCAGTTGGTAGAAATTTTCCGGTAAATGACCGCTGAGACGATTCAGTGGCAAGTGCAATTCGACCACATGTCCCTCTTCCAAAACCACCCCTTCCCATTCAGAAACAGGCTGACCTAAATCCCAGGTCTTGGCCCATTGAGGACCTCCCGTGGAGTAATACAGAGAAACCAATGCCGAGAATTCAGCCTCGCTTTGGCCATAGGACAGGGCTAAACAACAGAAAGAGAGCAGGCTTAAAACGATGGATTTCAACATGGTAGTTCTATTTGGGAAGTAGAAAATTGCACGCTTTTCATCAGAATAACAAAACGGGGTTGTCTAGGGGTGCATTTTTGTTGTGTGTCCGACGAACTGCACTATCCTTCACCCCTGAACGCAAAAAACCCCCGGTTGACACCAGGGGTTTTTCACCTAACTAACTAACTCAAAGAATTGATAAATGAAAACTACTCTTTTTTGTGTGGGTCGAAATCAGATGGCAAGTAAGCCACGGAATCGAATCCCAATTGAAAATCTTCTTCGTCCATCTCGATAAACTCGATGGTACTTAGGAAATCGTATTCTCCGTACGGATCAAAATTCTCAGGAAGGTAGAGGGCTGAATCAAAGCCAAGCTCCAGTTCGTCTTCCAATTCGATATAATTGACCGCTGTCATTACGTTTCCGATGGCATATGGATCAAAATTAGCGGGTAGAGAACTCGCAATTCCGAAGTTCTGACCGATTTCATCCAAATCCTCGAAGGCGATTTGATCAGCGTCAAATCCACTCTTGTACGGATTAAATCCTGCTGGCAGATACGGTTTGGTATCGAAGTCCAGCTCCACTTCTCCTTCCATCTCGATGAAGGCGATATCCTCCAAAGACAAAGGGTTTTCTGTGGCAACCTCGTTCTCGATATCCTTCTGAGGAACAAGGAAAGGATTGTACAATGATTCTTTTTTCTGGCTGCTGTGGTGATCCACATAAACAACCTCTTGTTGCTGGGTAGCGCTTTCGAGCTGCTGGTTTTGTGCCTCCAGCGAAGTACCCCCTAAAAGAGTACTCCCTACCATGATGATTAAACTGTTCATTCCGATTGATTTTGATTGA
>CAZLGZ010000111.1:0-8497 GCA_964558965.1 uncultured Flavobacteriaceae bacterium | reverse complement strand
CGGTTATAGTCTGCCAATTCCTTCTGCATGATAGTATTCATCTTGCTTTGCATGCTGGCACTCATTCCGAACAAGTCATTTCCTCTTTGGATGGCGCCTTGGGTCACCCGCGGATCTGCGCTGTTTACCGCCTCTTTGAGGTACAGAAGTTCCGAAACCAGTTGGTTGGGGAAGTTGATGACATCCTGAAAAGTCTTCTGCTTGGGTTGAATAAGTTCTTCTTCCCAAGCCGCTACAGCCTCGCTCAGCGCCTTTCCGGCATCCATAAGCTCCTTATATTCTTCTTTTCCTTTGAGGTGTTTCGCATGGGCATTCACCTGTGTACGGGCTGATCTCAAGGTGTTGATGTCTTCGATCAAATCCAAAACAGTCTTATCAAGTCGTTTGAGAAGATCTTGTTGCGTAGCATAGTCAGCGGCATACTGTTTGAAATACGGATGTGCCGTGACTTCCGCCTGGGTTTCCAACACTTGATCTCCGATACTCAATCGAACTCCGTACACCCCAGGGCCTACACGGGAACCTTGATAACCACCAAAGACAAAGACTTTGTCTATAGAAGGTAGACTTTCTCTTCTAAAATCCCAGTAGAAACGGCGCATGCCTTTTTTAGATGCCAGAACAGCTGGCTTAGAAGGTCCTCCAGGCCAGCTCTTAAATCCTTTGGACTTCTGATTACTGTATCGGCGAATCACCTCTTGCCCCTCTAAAATTTCCAGGCTTACCTCTACCGAGTCCATATCGGCCGGCAGGTAGTAATTGATTCCCACCCCAGACTGCGGGTTTTGTCCGAGTCCCGGAAGGGCCTCTTTGGTGTACCCCCCAGTGTAAAGAGACGTACTAATCGGCTTTAATAGGGCAGCCGAAGAACTGCTTGTACTTTGCAGAGGACTTAAGTCATCCAGGATCCAAAAGGAGCGACCCGCAGTAGCAGCGACCAAGTCGTTGTTGCGAATGGTCAAATCATTAATAGGAACAATGGGCAGATTGCGTTGAAACTTTTGCCAATTCATTCCTCCATTAAGCGAGATCGCTAAGCCCGTCTCTGTGCCCGCGTACAAGAGACCTTTACGGACGGGATCTTCACGAACTACTCGTGCGAAACCATGAGGGTCGTCAAGTCCCTGGGTCAGTTCACTCCAACTCGCCCCGTAATCGGTGGTCTTGTAGATATGAGACTTTAAATCCATTTCTTTATAACCCATCGCCACGACATAAACTGTGGCAGGGTCATGAGGAGAGACCTCAATACTGTTGATGATTTTTCGTCCTGCTCCCGGAGGGCTCACGTTGGACCAATTTTGGCCTCCATCTCGGGTGACGTGCACTAAACCGTCATCACTACCGGCCCAGAGCGTGTTTGGATCGTGCAAAGATTCTACAAGACTCATCAGGGTGTTGTAGTTTTCTCCTCCCGCCGCTTCGTTGGTGAAAGGAGCTCCACCAGGACCATGCTTGTCTTTTTCGTTTCGGGTCAAATCCGGACTGACTTCCATCCAGCTCTGCCCTCCATCGGTCGTCTTTAAAACAACATTCCCGGCGTGGTACATAACTTCTCTGTTAAATGCAGAAGTGATGATGGGAGCGTTCCAGTTGAAGCGGTACTTCATCTTGCTCGGCTGCTTACTCAAGCGCAATTCGGGGTACACCATGATGTTCTTTGACTCCCCAGAGGCCATTTCCCAACGGTCAATAATCCCTTGGTAACATCCTCCATACACCACCTCAGGGTTGTTGGGATCAAAAGCCAAGAAAGCGCTCTCACAACCGGCAACGGAATACCAGTCTTTCCAATCAATTCCCATATCATTGGTTCGGCTGGCAATTGCGATAGCCGAGTTGTCTTGTTGTCCTCCGTAGACATAGTACGGAAAACGGTTATCCGTGATCACGCGGTAAAACTGTGCCGTGGGTTGATTTTGCTGGGTACTCCAGCTCTTTCCTCCGTCCAGGGACACATTGGCTCCCCCATCGTTGGAGTTGATCATCACCTGGTTGTTATCGGGATGAATCCACAGGTGGTGATTGTCACCGTGTGGTGTAGGCAGCGGAGTAAAACTTCTTCCCCCGTCGATTGACTTGAGTACAGGGGCGTTCAAAACGTAGACGATATTCTCGTTTTGCGGATCTGCGAAGATTTCCATATAGTACCAAGATCGGGCAATATTAACCCGGTTCTTATTGACTTGTGTCCAGGTTTTTCCGGCATTGTCGGACCGGTAGACTCCTCCTTTTTCACCTTCAGCTTCAATCACCGCAAATAGGCGTTGGTTATTGGCTCGAGAAACGGTGATACCTGATTTACCAAACACTTCCGGCAAACCCTTGGAAAGCTTTTTCCAACTCGTACCTCCATCCAGTGACTTGTACATTCCGGAGCCTTCTCCTCCAGATTCGATCTGCCAAGGGAAGCGTTTGTGATCCCACATGGCTACGTAAAGTACCCGAGGATTGGTCATGTCCATCACCAAGGAAGAAGCGCCCGTACGATCATTGACATAGTGCACTTTTTCCCAGCTCTGTCCCCCATTCATGCTGCGGTACACCCCACGTTCTGTAGAGGGACCATACTGAGCTCCTTGAACGGCCACATAAAAGACATCCGGGTTGGTCGGATGAATTATAACGTCTGAAATATGACGGCTTTCTTCCAGTCCAATGTGCGTCCAACTTTGACCGGCATCACGAGAGAGGTAAACCCCGTCTCCCATGGAGGTCATTACACCACGAGCCGCGTGCTCTCCCATTCCAACAAGAACGGTATTGGGATCACTTTCCGATACCGCAATAGCGCCAACGGTACCTGTTTTCAAAAAACCGTCCGAGATATTTTTCCAGGAGTTACCGTTGTTCACGGTCTTCCAAATTCCTCCCCCGGTACTTCCCATATAGTAGGTGCCTGGCTGGCTTACCACTCCGGTTGAAGCCACGGAACGCCCACCGCGAAAGGGACCGATGTTCCGCCATTTTAGGGCAGAATAAAGGCTGTCGTTCAGTACCACAGGCGCTGGTCCATTCTTGCGTTTACGCCTTCTTTGGGCGTCCATTGTTGGTGCAAAAAACAGAATAGATAAAAGAGCGAGGAAAATTGATCTCATTTTAGGTCGGTCTTGATTAGGAGCTTAAGATACGGGATTTCTGTTTTTTCTCTTTCTGAATAAGCCCCTGCTTTAAATGACAAACGGCCCGTTAAACGGGCCGCTTGCAAAACATTTATACGATGATCTAGAAGCGCAGACTCACCTGCCCTCTCAAGAAGAAAGGGGCTCCGGGAGTAAAGTGAATTTCTTCCACGGATTGGGTTTCGAAGCTCAGCAAACTCTCTGTTGCAAACTGAGTTTCGTTCCAGTCTACATCAAATAAGTTTTCTACAATCAATCCAAAAGTCCAAGGACCGTGGTTGTAGTTGACATTCAAATCAGTTACAAAATAACCCTCAGCAACAATGGAGTTGTCTTCATTCGCAGGACGATCATCCACCCAGCGGTAACGCAGTCCTCCAGAGAAGTTCCCCAGGTTGCGGAAAGAAAGAGCACCCGTAGATACCCAGTCCGGTGCAAGCGGAATAAAATCCTGACCAGAAGGATCGTCTTTACTACGCGCATGGGCATAGTTCAGATTGGAATTGAAGTACAACCAATCGGTGATCTGGTAACGAAGTCCCAAATCAAATCCATAACGACGGGTACGGCCCGATGGCTCCACAATCGCTTCATCTCCAACGTAAACGAATTCCTGCTCCAAATCAAGACCCCACAGAGCGGCATCCACGATCAGGTCATTTCCGATACGCAAAAGTGTTCCTACATCAACTCCAAAAGCTCCAGGCAAGGTTTCCAAACCATTTTGTGCAACAACCACTCGGGCGTCGTTGGAGTGGAATCCAAAACCGGACTTCACATAAAACTGGGTGGCCTCATCAGGAGCATAGACGACGTTCAGCTTTGGCGCAACAAACACATCACTTTCGCTGCGAGCGTCGTAAACCGGGCTCAAGAAATTGGTGTGATCAAATCGGAAGTAGTCAAAACGCAATCCGGGGTTGATGGTCCAATTATCCGTCTTGTAAGTCGCTCCTACAAATCCGTATCCGTTGAGTTCATCGGTATCTCCAAAAGAAAGGCGGCTCAACAGCTCACGGCGGTTACGGGTACGCGATAACTCCACATCGTTTACATCGTCATAACGGAATCCCAATCCGGCATCCCAGACCAATTCGTTATCACTGTCTTCGAAGTGCTGAGCGAATTCGTACTTGGTCTCTGCCCCCATGATGGTGCGGTTTTCTTTCTGCTTGATTTGGTCTCCGTTAATAGGATCATTCAAGAAAAAGGTAAAGTTCGAAAACAGCTCAAATCCGTATCGGCTGATGTAGGCTTTGGAAGTCACACGCTGGTGAGGCCCCAGGTCGCGTTTGTGCTGCAAGAGCACATTGGAACGGCTGGTCTGCCCTCCTTCTGTGTCATCAATCGCACCAAAACGCGAGATCAGACCTTGCTCAACCGCACGTACCGGAATCTGCCCGGAGGCGTCCCACTTGCTTTGGAAGTGCGATACGGTTAAAGTCAGTTCCTGATCGTCCAGGTTATTGAAGTTGTAACGCCCCATCACATTGAAGCGATTGAAATTCTGAGGAGACTCAAAGAATCCGTCAGAAAGCATCATTTCGGTAGCGATATAAGCATGTTGCTTATCCCCGTCTAAAAGACGCAGCATGTTTACGTTTCGGATGGTATTAAAATCCCCAACCTCCAATAAAACACGGTTGTTCTTAAGACGCTTCTTCGTTTGAAGATCTAAGTAACCCGCGGTGTTGAAGTTTCCTTTGTTGGTGTAGTAGGGACCTTTCCCAAAGTCGATGTTCTCAATGGTTTCCGGAATAATAAAGTGGGAATCCGAATACCCTTGACCGTGCGCGTGCGATGGCAAGTTGATAGGAAGTCCGTCTACCGATAAAGTAATATCGGTTCCGTGGTCGATGTCAAATCCTCTTAAGAAGATCTGTTCCGCCTTACCTCCACCTGCATGCTGACCGATAATCAATCCCGGTACCCGCTGAAACAGTTCCTGAGCTGATCGCACAGGGTTGTTTTGAATATCCACATTGATGATATCGGAAAGCACATTGACCTTGGACAAAAGAACCACTTGATCCAAATTCACGGCAGAGGTGGTCATAACGATTTCCAGATCAGCGTCCAGGTCACCGGCTTCAATCTTTCGTTCCAATCGCTCGAATCCCAAGCTTTGGAAGAAAAGAACATCTCCTTCGTCGACATTTTCTAACTCAAAGTATCCAGAAAGGTTGGTGTAGGTATAGCGTCCGTTGGAGGTATTGTACACCCCAACATCGGCAAGGGCCTCGCCGCCGTCACTGACAACACGCCCTTTTATTTCATGAGCTTGCAGCCCCAAAACGACGCAAAGCGTCATGCATACAAATGCGTAAAAAGTTTTCATTACTTGAATTTTATTAGCAATAATTATCCTGTTCCCCAGCGATAGGACTGGGAGCGCAAGAGATTTAAGAAGTGGGAAAAGGGGTCGTTAATCAGGAGTATTGCTTGGGTGGGCGCAACAAAGGAACCCCGAAAGGATCCCGGAGAGAGGAACTTTGTTGATGGTCTTTTAACACTTCTACCAATCGGAAAAGATCGGGTGGAAAAGCATGATGCGTTTGCAAGTGTTGATCGAGAACGATCAGGTTGATTTGATAGGGAATTTGTTGGTCTTCCGGTTTCTCCTCGTATTGATCAAAAAAGTCCTGTGCGAGATGAACCACCCGATGGGCTTTGGTAGCGGATTGTCGTGAGTGTTGTTCCCACTCATAGTTTTGGTGATCCCCGTTGTGGCTCAAAATAAGTTGCGGTGGTTGAAACTCATGGGCCAAAAAGTGACTCCAGTGCAAGAGACTCGTGCCACTTAGCGCGAAGCCATAAAGTAGGGCCAGAACCACAAGAGTTCTCTGCGAATTGGCCTTTGCCTTTTGGTATGTTGACTTTCTTGTCTTCACCAGTTAAGAGTTCTCTTCTTCTAATAGGGTTCGCATATGGGTTTCGAGGGCTTCTGCATAAGACTCGATGGTCGGAAACTCAAAGACCCAAGCCAAGGGGAGTTCAGTCCCTAGGTCTTCATTGAGTTGAGCGGTCACCCGAATGGCGGCCAAAGAATGGCCTCCTAGTTGAATAAAGTTGGACTCAATTCCAGGGCTTTCGACCCGCAATACCTTTTGCCAAATCTCCTGAATCAGGGCTTGAATATCATTCTCGGGCTGTCTGGAATGGGCCTGTTCCTCTCCTTGTGTATGGTAAGCCAAAAGGAGCTCTTTGCGGTCTACCTTACCACGGCTGGTCAGTGGGATCTCTTCAACCTGGATGACGTCATTGGGAAGCATATAGTCTGGCAGGACCATTCTTAATTGGGCCAAGACTTGATCCTTTTGCAGATCTCCTTTTCCAGTGTAAAAGGCCAGCAATTTGGCAGTGGACTCCTGCCCTTCCTGGTCGGTATAGCCAATTTCATCCAGCATGCGTTCTACCTCGGCAACATCAATGGCTTCATTGATTTCGTCCAGGCTTTCGTCCCGGTTCTTATGGCCCAGGCGGACGTCCCAGCTGTAGGGGAAAGCATAATTGCTGTAGCCTTTTTTCTTTTTGTGCACGTGTATTCCCGCCTGGTTGATCAAACAGTTAGTTGATCGACCGGTATCGGTGGGTCTTTCCCAACCGATCTCCGTTCTGAGGAACTGGAGCATTTCTGTTAAGGAGACGTGGCTGTAACGGTAAAAGTCGACGTACTCTACTTTTTCAAAAGTACTGGCCTCACGGAACATGCTCACATCCAAACAACTCTTGACCGCATCCTCCTCCTGATGGTAGAGTTTGCGCGCTTCTAAAATGATTTGATCAATAGAGTCTGTGCTGTTTTCGGTATGCCAGAATAACTCTTCCGTCAATCGGGTTTCAAAGAATTGGCCACGAGAAAGGCCGGTAACAATAAAGGGAATGTCCTTTTCGAGCGCTATTTGAGTACTGAGGGTGTAAATCGTTTTGAAACAACCGTTGCACACATTTTGATGGCGGTGTAGGCTGTCAACAAAAATGGTGTTCATGTGCGGCGTGCTGCCGTAGACATGATCCACCCCAAGCTGCTTGACAATCTTTTGAATATTGGCTTTGGCCTGATCAGAAATGTAGCCGTTGTCTAAGGTAAAGGCCAAGACCCGAAGTCCCATCCGGACGAGTCGTGCCAAGACATAGGTACTGTCTTTTCCTCCGCTGAGCAGGGCCAAACAATCGTAATGTGAAGAGCGACCTTGCTTGCTGGTTAATAAACGCACCAGGTCATCCTCCGTTTTGAAGTACTGGTCCACTTTGATTTCGTAACCTTCAAAGGCACGGCAGAGGTGACATACCCCCTCTTCATCAAAATCCGCTTCTGGATAATTGGAGGGCAAACCACAATTGCTGCAATGGGTATCGGCTTCTTTTGCCACAACCTCCTCATTACTTTCTCCCTGATCATAAACGATCGCAACCTCATCAAGTCCTTCCTGCTTGCGAAGAGCGGATTCGATTTCGCCCAACTCTATTCTAAAGCCATTGCGTTTGATCTGCTCGTCTCTGCGGCCGAGGTAGATCAAATCTCTATCGGAGTTGATACTCGCAAAGTCTCCTGTTTTATAAAGACGCAAGCCCGGGTAATGAGCGATTTCTACAAAGCTATCTGCCGTGCGATCCGCTCGCTTCCAATAACCCTGAGCCAGATTAGCCCCATAGAGGTACAACTGACCTACCAATCCTTGGGCTACCTCCACACCGGCTTCATCCAATAAAAGGTAACCACCATAAGGGACCGATTCACCAATCGGAGTAGATCCTTCCCGGTGCTTTTCAGGAGAAAATTCCCCGACTATACAGCCAACAGTCGCTTCTGTTGGGCCGTACTCATTGTAAATACGGTGTACTCCGGCTTGATACAGGCGTACGGATAATTCATTCTTGAGATCTTCTCCTCCCAGAATACAGCTTTCGATTTCTGGATTTACCCCACCTTGAGAAAGCCACAATTGCAGGTGAGCCGGAGTTAATTTTACGGTGTTGATCTCTTGGTAATTCTTTAATTCCAGCACAGCCAAATCGGGGCCGCTCCCTTTCTGTCTGATGACAACAACCTTCCCTCCTGTCGCCAATGGCGTCAACAGACTGGTTAAGGTTAAATCAAAACCGATCGAAGTAAAAAACGGCATACAAAGCGATGCACTACCTGGACGGTATTTATCGGCCGCCCAATGGACGTAGTGTGACAGGGCACTCTGATGTACGACGACCCCTTTGGGTTCACCAGTTGAGCCAGAGGTGTATAAGATATAAGCCGCCTGATCAGGATTCGGGAAGGATGGGTTTCCTAAGCAAGCAGACGAGCTAAAAATTTGGTTGGAAAGAGAAAGCAAGGGGTGAGACGTTGACACCCAAAAACCAGCTTCTTTCTGTTCAGC
>CAZLGZ010000110.1:5192-8630 GCA_964558965.1 uncultured Flavobacteriaceae bacterium | reverse complement strand
GAATCCTTGTTCTCAGATTCATCTGGAATTTTCCCGATGACAAAAGGCATTCTCTTCTGCAAGAACTGCACCTTGTCTTCGTCTTCAATCAAGGTGGCAATAAAGTCCTCAGGAAGTTCTTTTTCGATGACCTGTCCATCCCGTTCTATAGTGATGTTGTAACCATTGACCAGTTCGATAAAAACAGAACGGAACTCTTTGATGGGATCCCCATCAACAGCAATAATCTTATCTCCGGTTTGAATACCGGCTTTGTTTCCGATTTTTTCTTCAACCACCCATACCCCGTCTTTGAGGCTGTCCATAGGAACATATTCCTTTCCGTAAGCCCAGGCCATGCAGATGAAAATGATAATCGCCAACACAAAGTTGACAATCACCCCACCCAGCATGATGATTAGACGCTGCCAAGCCGGTTTTGAACGAAATTCCCAGGGCTGAGGTTCTTGTGCCATTTGCTCGGTGTCCATACTCTCGTCGATCATTCCCGAGATTTTGACATAGCCGCCCAGCGGCAGCCAGCCAATACCATAAACAGTTTCACCGATCTTCTTTTTGAAGAGGGCGTATTTGATATCAAAAAACAAGAAGAATTTTTCGACCCGCGTCTTGAAGAGCTTGGCAGGAATAAAGTGCCCCAACTCGTGAAGAACGATAAGGATAGAAAGACTTATAAGGAATTGTAATACCTGAATCACAATATTGTAGATGAGTAATTAGTAAGCAGTAAAAATAGTTGTTCTAAATGGCACCTGAAAACCAGAGCGCTGTCAAAAATGGAATTGTGAAATTTTTAGCATCCCCAATGCCATGCTGATTTGATGTTTAACGGGATGGGAGCTAATTTTGTATCTCTATGCTGTCCTTTTTTTCGCGCTACAAAAAGTTTGCGATTTTTTTCGCACTGTTATCGGGGGTCATCCTCATCCTGATGTACCAAGCCATCAAGCCGAAACCCTTTTTGCCCATCTACCAACCCAATATGGTCAATCCGGAGTTGGTGGACAGTACTTTACACTACACCAAGCGCTATCACAAAATCGGAGATTTTGCCTTACTCAATCAAAATGGCAAAACCATTACCCAAGCCGATTACGAGGGTAAGATCTACATCGCGGATTTCTTTTTCACCACCTGTCCCTCTATCTGTCCGCTGATGACTAAGAATATGGCCGAGATACAGGACGTCATCTTGGACGATCCCGAGGTGATGCTGCTTTCGCACAGTGTTACTCCTCAGATTGATTCGGTCGCTCAACTCAAAAAATACGCGCTGGAAAAGGGGGTGAACGATGCCAAATGGAATTTGGTCACAGGAGATAAAAAGGAGATTTACCGATTGGCACGCAAGTCCTACCTCGCGGTCAAAACCGACGGAGATGGCGGCCCCTATGATATGATCCACACCGAGAATTTTATTTTGGTGGACAAAGAAAAACGCATTCGTGGCTTTTACGATGGAACCAATTCGGAAGAGATCGAAAAGCTCTTGAAGGACCTGGAAACCTTGAAGGCGACCTACACGGACTAGCGACGCTATTTTCCGTATTTTTGCACAAATTGAATTCAATCTAAATAAACATTGGCTAAAACAATCGCTCAGTTGAAGCAAGGAGAAAGCGGCATCATCAAGGCATTTATTGGTGAAGAGCTTCCGGTTAAGCTAATGGAAATGGGCTGTTTGCCGGGTAGTGCCGTTGAATTGGTCCAGATCGCTCCCCTGAACGATCCTCTTTACATAACGGTTGATGGCACCCATATGGCCATCCGTCGAGTGACTGCGGCAGAGATTGAATTAGAACAAAATACACAGGCCTAAAGCATGAGTGACCCGATTAAAGTAGCCCTGATCGGGAACCCCAATACGGGGAAGACCTCGGTTTTTAACCAGCTCACCGGACTCAATCAAAAAGTAGGGAACTATCCCGGAATTACTGTCGAGAAGAAGACAGGAAGCAGTACTTTGACAGGAGGTCAAAAGGCCAAAATCATTGATTTACCCGGCACCTACAGTTTGAACACTACTTCTCTGGATGAAAGTGTGGCAGTAGAAATCCTGTTGAACCGAAATAACATTGACTTTCCGGATGTGGTCCTGGTCATTGCGGAGGTCGAAAACCTGAAGCGTAACCTGCTTCTGTACACCCAGATCAAAGACCTGAAGATCCCGACCCTTTTGGTGATCAATATGTCGGATCGGATGGAAAAGGAGGGCATTCAAATTGATATCCCAGCCTTGGAGGCTTCCTTGCAAACCAAAATTGTTTTGGTGAGTACGCGGAAGAAGGAGGGGGTAGATGAACTAAAGCAAGCCATCAGCGATTATGCCTCGCTCAGTCTTGAGCCGGTACTGGATGCTTCCCGCATTGACCCGCCTTACTTTGAGCGATTAAAGACGACCTTCCCAAATGAGGACCTGTACAAGCTGTGGTTAGTCATCACCCAGGATGTGAATTTCACCCCTTTGGATAAGCAGCCTCTTGGGGAAGAGCTGGAGTCTTTTAAGACCCTCTCCAAGCAGCGTTTGAAGCAACTGCAGCACAAAGAAACCGCACTCCGATACCAATTTATCAACGGCGCCCTGTCTAAGGGGTATACGGTGAACCGACAAGAAGCCACCACCTTTCAAGCCCGTTTAGATCGAATTCTAACCCACCGCATCGGGGGGTATGTGATCTTCTTTGCCATTCTCCTGCTCATCTTTCAGACCATCTTTGATTGGAGTAGTGTACCTATGGACGCCATCGATGCCCTTTTTGCGCAATTGGCTGACGGTACTAAAGAACTTTTGCCCGCTGGGGTTTTTACCGATTTATTGGCAGAAGGCATCATCGCAGGAATTGGAGGCGTGGTGATCTTTATCCCGCAAATCGCTTTCCTTTTCTTCTTTATCGCTGTACTAGAAGAAACCGGCTATATGAGCCGGGTGGTCTTTTTGATGGATAAGCTGATGCGTCCCTTTGGTTTGAGTGGAAAGAGTGTGGTGCCCTTGATTTCAGGAACCGCTTGTGCTATCCCGGCTGTGATGGCGACCCGGACGATTGAGAGCTGGAAAGAACGCCTCATTACCATTTTAGTGGTTCCTTTTACCACCTGTTCCGCCCGCTTACCCGTCTATTTGATTATAACGGCCTTGGTCATTCCGGAAGGCCGATTTTTTGGATTGAGTTATCAGGGGTTAACCCTTATGGGGCTCTACTTACTCGGCTTTGGCGGGGCGTTGGCCGCTGCTTGGATTTTGCATAAGCTGCTGAAAATTAAAAGCAGAAGCCTCTTTGTTATTGAGATGCCTCGCTACCGCAAACCGCTTTGGAGCAATGTATTTTACACGGTACTCGAGAAGACCAAGAGTTTTGTATTCGGAGCAGGAAAGATCATTCTGGCCATTTCGGTGATCCTTTGGTTCTTAGGATCCAACGGTATTTCGGAGGAATTCAA
>CAZLGZ010000110.1:0-5092 GCA_964558965.1 uncultured Flavobacteriaceae bacterium | reverse complement strand
AGTGAGGAAGAAGAAACCATCAAACAACGGATGGGGGCCGAACTCAATAAAAAAGGAGAACCCTTATTTAATTTGGCTTCGGGGGTTTCACTCTTGCTTTTTTACGCTTTTGCCATGCAGTGTATGAGTACCCTTGCCATTGTCAAACGCGAGACCAACGGCTGGAAATGGCCGATGTTGCAGCTCGGTTTTATGAGTGTAATTGCGTATCTTACTGCTTTAATCGCCTATCAGCTATTGCAGTAGAAACTAACCTTTCTATGGAGTTTATTCAAACGATTTTAGTCTACCTCTCTTTATTCATCGCACTCGCTTATTTGATCCGTGTTTGGTTTTGGCCACAGGCCAGCTTCAGCGGTGTCAAAAAGACAAAGCGCAATTGCGGTGATGATTCTTGTGGTTGTTCCTGATCCAATTGCTGCGGGCCAACACGAAACCCGATGAAATACTTCTCCTTATTCCTCGCCCTCTGTCTCAGCACAGCGGCTTGGGCTCAGTCGACCCGTTTATTGCGACAACCCACTATTCACCAAGACAAAATTGTTTTCGTTTACGCCAACGACCTGTGGATGACCTCTTCCAACGGGGGCTCTTCTTACCGCCTGACTAGTAACGAGGGGTACGAATCGAACCCGCACTTTTCTGCTGACGGAAAATGGATAGCCTTTTCTGCCCAGTACGACGGAAATACAGACGTTTACGTAATTCCTTCAGAAGGAGGAGAGCCCAAGCGAATGACCTGGCACCCTGGGGCGGATATCGTTCAGGGCTGGACGCCGGAAGGCAAGGTCTTGTTTCGTTCTGGCCGAAAGTCCCATCCGACGCAAACCAATGCCTTTTACACTGTAGGGGTCGAAGGCGGACTTCCTGTATCTGCAGGGCTTCCACGGGCGGCCTTTGGAGAAATGTCGCCGGATGGCAAGTACATGGCTTATGTACCCATCACTTTTTGGGATCCGGGATGGCGCAACTATCGCGGAGGTCAGGCCATGCCGATTTGGATTGTGAACCTGAAGACCATGAAGCTGCAACGCACCCCTCAACCCACGGCCGAGAGACATTTGGATCCCGTCTGGTTTGGAGGAGAGGTCTATTATATTTCTGAAAGAGACTATACGGCCAATGTCTGGTCATTTAATCCGGAGACAGGAGCCGAAAAGCAGCACACCTTCCACAAGAAGTACGACGTGATGAGCATTGATACAGATGCCAATGGTCTCGTTTACGAACAGGGCGGCTATTTACACCGCTACAGTCCCGGATCAGGGAGCAGTCAGCAGCTGAGTATCAATGTGGCGGCCGACATGAATTTTTCGCGCCCGCGATGGGAAGGCGTTCAGTCCTGGCAACTGTCGAATGCGAGTCTTTCGCCAACCGGAAAACGAGCGCTTTTTGAGCACCGAGGCGAAATCATGAGTGTTCCCAAAGAAAAGGGCAGCTGGAGAAATATGACTCAGAGCTCAGGAGTAGCTGATCGCGCAGGAGTTTGGTCTCCTAAGGGCGATCAAGTGGCTTGGTTTTCGGACGCTTCCGGGGAGTATCAGTTGGTTATTGCCGACCAGAAAGGAGCGATCAAAAAGCGGATTTCTTTCGAAAAACCGACCTTCTATTTCCGCCCGGATTGGTCAGCAGATGGCAAGCATATCGCTTATACGGATACCCACTACAACGTTTGGATTACGAATGTAGAAACCGGAAAAAGCTGGATTGCCGATACGGACGGTTTTGCGCATCCCAACCGCAGTATGAATCCGGTCTGGTCTCCCGATGGCAAGTGGGTGGCCTACGCTAAGCAACTTAAAAGTCACTTCAAGGCCATCTTCGCTTACAATGTCGACAGTAAAAAGGTCGTCCAACTCACCGATGGAATGGCGGATGCCATTAGTCCGGTTTGGGATGAAGACGGGGAGTACCTCTACTTCTTAGCCAGTACGGATTACGGCTTACAATCGGGGTGGTTGGACATGAGTTCCTACGATCCGCAGATCAGTCGAAGTCTTTATGCGTTAGTCTTGAAGGCCAACGGAAAGGCCCCGGTTCTTCCGGAAAGCGACGAAGAAAATGCGACGGCATCAGCAGCGGCTAAACCCAATGCTAAAAAGGACAAGAAGAAATCCAAAGACACCAAAAAAGAAGAGGCTCCTAAGCTAAAACCGGTGGTGGTTGACGCCAAAGGAATCTATGATCGGGCCATTCCTCTGGACTTGCCTGCGCGCAACTATGTGGGCCTAGCAAAGGCGCCCAAGCACTTCGTTTTTGTTTGGGAATCCATTCCGAATGCGAGAGGCTTGAAGGCGCACAAGTACGATGTGAAAAAGCAAAAGCCCTCCGATTATGCGGATGGACTGAACCAAATGGTGGTTTCTCATGACCGTAAATCGGCTCTATTGAATAAGGGGGGAGCCTGGAGCATCAGCTCTACGGCATCAGCGCCTAAAGGAGGTAAAGACAACCTCAAAATGGACTTGCAAGTCAAAGTGGACCCGCAAGCAGAATACGCTCAAATCCTAAAAGAAGGATGGCGTTTTATGCGTGATTTTCTCTATGTGGACAATACCCACGGAGCTCCTTGGAATACGATTTACGAGTGGTATTCGCCTTGGGTGAAGCATGTGCGTCACCGCACCGATATGAACTACCTCATTGATATGATGAGTGGAGAAATCGCCATCGGACACTCTTATGTGGGAGGAGGCGATATGCCCGATGTGGATTTTGTGCCGGTAGGCCTTCTGGGTTGTGATTTTGAAGCCGATGGCAACTACTACCGCATTGCTAAAATTTATTCGGGTGAGCGTTGGAATACCGGTCTAAAAGCACCCTTGGCACAGCCAGGCCTTCAAGTGAAAGAAGGAGATTATATTCTGGCTATTGAAGGGCAAACCCTGACAGCCGGAGTGAATCCTTATTCCCTTTTAGAGCAAAGGGCGGGCCGTGTGACCCGTCTTCTGGTCAACAGCAAGGCAAGCCGCGAAGGGGCCAAAGAGATTTTAGTGGAGCCTTTGCGTTCCGAGAATCGTTTGCGCACGGTGGAGTGGGTAGAATCCAATCGCCGTCGTGTCGATGAACTCTCCGGTGGAAAACTGGCCTACGTCTATGTTCCGAATACGGCTGGTGCTGGTTTCACTTCTTTTAACCGCTACTACTTCTCTCAGCAAGACAAGAAGGGAGTCGTGATCGATGAGCGCAACAACGGCGGAGGTTCTGCCGCGGATTATATGATCGATATTATGGCCCGTAAACCCTTTGGTTATTTCAATAGCAAGGCCGGAGATCGTCATCCATGGACGACGCCAAATGCGGGAATATGGGGGCCTAAGGTTATGATCATTAACGAACGCGCTGGGTCAGGAGGAGACTTATTGCCTTATATGTTCAAGGCGCAAGGTCTTGGGCCACTGGTCGGAACCCGTACCTGGGGAGGCTTAGTGGGGACCTGGGATACCCCACGTTTCATCGACGGGGGTTATATGATTGCCCCTCGTGGTGGTTTCTACGATTTGGACGGCCAATGGGCTGTTGAAGGGGAAGGTATCGCTCCGGATATTGAAGTTATTCAAGATCCCAAAGCTGTGCTTGGTGGCGCTGATCCTCAGTTAGAGCGCGCTGTTCAGGAAGCCATGAGACTATTAAAAGGAAATGAATTCAAGTTCAAGCCAGAGCCTGCTCCACCAGTACGTTGGAAGCGCGCAGCGGGTTACGAGAAGGAACCGAATTAAACCCTAAGCATGAAAATAACCATCCGCCTAGCTGGCTTGCTTTTGTTTTTAAGTCTAGCGAGCTGTATCAGTACACAACCGACCCAGGCAGGGGCCTTGGGTCAGGAATTGGAAGAGAAAAACCGCAATAACCTCTCTTTGTTGCAGCGTATTCGTCAATTGCCTGGAGTCACCATTAGTAATGGGGTTCCGGTAATCATTAATACGGCGAATAGCATCGATAAGAGTGCGAATGTAGAGCCGCTCTATATTTTGAATAACTATATCGTAGGAAACAGTTTTCGGTCCGTCATTGAACTTGTAGACAGTTACAATGTCAAGTCGGTTCGGAAGCTATCTTCCTCCGAGGCCTCGTTTTACGGTTCCAGAGCTGGAAATGGAGTGATTAAGATTACGACTTACTAAGCGGAATCTCAATGTGTGTGTCTTCTTGAAGTTCGAAGGCGCAGTCTTTAAAAGGAGGCGGTCCAAAGGCTCTCATTTTTGCCTTGGAAAAGGCCACCTTTTCTTTGGGGATGCCCAACCAGTTTTTATCGAGTTCTGAATTGCTGTTTTTGTCGTGGTACAGGGCAATGGCATAGGTTCCCTCGGGTAAATCTTTAAATACGACTTGTGTGGTGCCTTTGGAAGTCTTGGCGCTTCCCGCTCGGTACACCTGTTCAAACTTCAAAAAACCATCAGCGCTGGTGTAGAGGGCAACCCGAATGTGTCCCTCACTTTTGGGGATTCCAGTGACGTCGACTTGCAGATTATGCTGGGCAGAAAGTGCGACGGTGCATAGCAAAAGAACAGGTAAGAAGGCTTTTTTGAACATTTCTACAAATTTCGTCTTTTCTGAGAGCACTTTCTCCATATTTCTTAATTTGATGGAACTAAACTAACGGCTCACGAACCGTGCCAACACTAATCTATAGCCTATGATTCCTCAATGGTTAATAACGGGATTGATTTTAATATCCGGGCTGCTGGTCCTCCTTTTTGTGGTGCTGCGTTTGCGGAAGAAGCCCATGAAGATGAGTACAGACCGATTGGTGGGAATTTCTGCCATTGTGATCAGTTTGTGCACCTTGATCATCTTTATTTACCAAACAGAACTGATTCGAGAGCAGAGTCGACTTTCGGTTAAACCCAGAATCGCATTTTCGAGTAGTCAGAACCAAAAGGATTCAACCTATCAATTTCGGCAGGTGATGGTCAATAAAGGATTGGGGCCGGCCATAATTGATTCTATGGCACTGATCTATAAAGGCAAGTATTACGAGTTGGATATGGGGGATTTTTTGGGCACAAAATTTCCGAAAATCACCGAGTACGGCGTTTTGGCGCAAAGCACTACCTATGTCAAGGGGACGACCCTGCGAGCGGGGGAAGAA
>CAZLGZ010000109.1:0-8696 GCA_964558965.1 uncultured Flavobacteriaceae bacterium | reverse complement strand
CCCATATCAGAAGAATCCAAAGGCTCCGAAAACGAGATCCCTTCGATTCGACAATCGAGCTGGTCCAGCTCGGGAATATTATTCATCAGTCGCTTAAACTTATAAGCCCGCAAGGCTCCGGTTTCGTAGTCCTTCACCATTCCAATGGTACCACCGGTATATATAAGTAAAACGGCCGTATCAGTTTTCTTGCTCATATCCCAAAGAGTTGTTGTGAATTGGCCGTGGTCACCTCAGCAATCTCCGGCAGGCTTTTCCCGTAGATCCCGGCCACTTTCCGAGCGACTTCTTCCAGGTAAGCACTTTCGTTGCGCTTTCCTCGGTAGGGCGTCGGAGCTAAATAAGGGGCGTCTGTTTCCAAAACAATGGATTCTATAGGAAGGCGCGAAAGGAACTGGTCAATCTTGCCATTTTTGAAGGTAACCACTCCTCCAATCCCCAAATAAAAACCCCAATCGATCAAGCGCAGGGCCTGGGTTTCGTTTCCTGTAAAGCAATGAAAGATACCTTTAAACTCCTGCTGAGGCATTCCTTCCAAAAGCTCAAAGATCTCGTCAAAGGCATCCCGACAGTGAATAATGATGGGCAGGTCCTTTTCTTTCGCCCAAGCCGCTTGGCGCAAAAAGGCGTCGGCTTGTTGCTGGACAAAACTCTTATCCCAGTACAGATCCATTCCAATCTCTCCTACGGCAATGTATTCTCCGCTCTCCAATTCTTGTTGTACATGAGACAACTCCTTTTCGTAGTCCTCTTTGACATGGGTCGGATGCAGCCCTGTCATCAGGTGCACTTGTTCCGGGAAAGCCTTTTTGAGCGCCTTCATCGAATCGGTGTAGGTCGAATCGATCGCCGGGACAAAAAAACGCTTGATCCCTTTCTCAAGAGCACGCTCAATCATTTCGGTACGGTCCTCATCAAAGGATTCCGAATAGAGGTGGGTGTGGGTATCGGTTAGAACCATGCTGCAAAAATAGGGCGCTTCGGGCCAAGGTCAAGGATTTGATCCAAGAAGTGCTCAAAAAAGAAGGTTATCTTTAAGGGATATGAAAAAACGCTTGAAATCCTTTCTCAAAGAGAAAAACTACACCCACATTCCCCTGACCTACACCTCGAGCAATCACTTCGAAATCAAAGCCAAAATCAATGGTGTCTCCGGACGCTTTATTCTGGACACAGGTGCCTCCAACACCTGTATCGATGTCAACAGTCAGGCGCAATTTGGCTTAAAGACCAAGGAATCCGAAATCAAGGCAGCAGGAGCAGGCGCACTCGAAATGGACACCTGGGTGGCTAAAAAAAACAAAGTGAAAATTGGCGAGTGGAAACGCAGCAAAATGCCTTTGGTCGTCTTTGACCTGGTCCACGTCAACCAAGCTCTTGTTGCCCACAACAGCTCTCCTGTTCAAGGCATCATCGGAGCAGACATTCTTAAAAAAGGAAAGGCCATTATCGACTACGACAAAAAATGCCTCTACCTTAAATTGAAATAAGATCTGAATTAAAGCTCCAGGGCTTTTTTGATATCACCATCCATCAGCAGTTCTTCGGGATTCTCCAAAGCCTCCTTAACGGCAACCAAGAATCCAACAGACTCTCGCCCATCAATGATACGGTGGTCATAGGAAAGAGCGACATACATAATAGGAGCCACGACGATCTCTCCATCGCGAACAATCGGGCGCTCTACAATATTGTGCATCCCCAGGATTCCACTTTGTGGTGGGTTGATGATCGGTGTCGAAAGCATGGATCCAAAGACCCCTCCATTCGAAATGGTGAAGGTACCTCCCGTCATTTCATCAACGGTTATCTCCCCATCACGAGCTCGGAGAGCCAGGCGTTTTACCTCTGCTTCAACTCCTCTAAAGGTCAATTCTTCCGCATTGCGAATAACAGGCACCATCAATCCTTTAGGACCGGAAACAGCGATACTGATATCACAGAAATCGTAAGAGACCATTTCTTTGCCGTCAATCATGGAATTTACGGCTGGGAACTGTTGCAACCCTCGTATCACGGCTTTGGTGAAGAAAGACATAAAGCCTAAACCAACCCCGTGTTTTTCTTTGAATTCCTCTTTGTACTGCTTGCGCAAAGCGAAAATAGGCGACATATCGACCTCGTTGAAGGTGGTCAACATGGCTGTTTCGTTCTTAGCAGAAACCAAGCGTTCCGCTACTTTTCTACGAAGCATAGAAAGCTTGGAGCGGGTTTGTCCTCGGTTCGCTCCTTCGGCGAAGGAGCCCATGGCCGGTTTAGCCTGAACCGCATCTTCTCGGGTAATACGTCCATCCCGACCGGTACCGCTTACTTCAGAAGGAGGGATTCCTTTTTCATCCAAGATTTTCTTGGCTGCAGGTGATGGCGTCCCACTGGCGTAAGTCTCTTTTTGATTGCTTTCGGCCGGTGCACTTGGAGCAGGCGCAGCAGGCTGTGCAGCTGGCGCAGCAGATTCAGAAGCCCCTCCACCTTCTGGTTTCTCCGCAGAAGTATCTATCAGGCAAACCACCTGCCCAACCTCAACGGCATCGCCTTCTTCGGCTTTCAGGGTGATGGTTCCACTCGCCTCTGCTGGCAATTCCAGAGTCGCCTTATCCGAGTCTACCTCGGCAATGGCTTGGTCCTTTTCAACATAGTCTCCGTCTTGCACCAACCATTGGGCAATTTCTACTTCTGTGATGGACTCCCCTGGTGAGGGCACTTTCATTTCAAGAATCATAACTGTACTTTATCGTCTTGGAATTCGGTTAACAGCTCCTTTTAACTGAGCTGCATATTGTCTTTTGTCTTGTCAAATACGTAATCGATCACCTGCTGGTGTCTACGTGCTGAACGCACGGTACTACCCGCTGCAGGAGCACCGTAAAATCTTCGAGAAGCGACACGGAAATCGCGCGCTTCTTCCAGGTGCAACAACAAGTGCCCCCAGGCACCCATGTTTCGTGGTTCTTCTTGTGCCCAAACCACATCGACTGCTTTTTTATAGCGGTGAATGGTTTTGCGTATGGCCTCAACAGGCAAAGGGAAGAGTTGTTCCAGACGAACCAAAGCAACATCGTCTCGGCCATCGGCTTCTCTCTTCTTCTTTAAATCGTAATAGAATTTACCTGTACAGAAGACCAAAGTCTTAACCTGGTTACTGTCTGCGACAGGATCGTCGATAAGGGGTTGAAAACTTCCTTCCGCCATCTCTTCCTTGGTCGAAACCACTTCGGGATGTCTCAATAAACTCTTGGGGGTAAACACCACCAAAGGTTTGCGGTATTTGGCCTTCATCTGACGGCGAATCAGGTGAAACAAATTGGCTGGGGTCGTCACATCGGCGACAAACATATTGTCCTTGGCGCAGAGCTGCAGATAGCGCTCCATTCGCCCAGAAGAGTGCTCCGCACCTTGCCCCTCATATCCATGAGGCAACAAGAGTACCAAGCCGTTTTGCAATTTCCACTTATCCTCAGCAGAAGATAAATACTGATCAATCACAATTTGTGCTCCATTACTGAAGTCTCCAAATTGGGCTTCCCAAATGGTCAGGGTATTTGGACTCGCCATGGCATAGCCATAATCATAGCCCATCACCGCGTATTCCGAAAGCAGGGAATTGTAGATGTCGAAATGACCGTTCTGCTGTTCCCCTAACTCGTTGAGCAAGACCACTTCCTCTTCGTGCATTTCGGTTTTAATGACCGCATGACGGTGAGAGAAGGTTCCCCTCTCGACATCCTGTCCGGTCATGCGCACATCGTAACCTTCTTCCAGCAAACTGGCATAGGCCAGGAGTTCTCCCATGGCCCAATCCAATTTATTGGAATCAAAATACATCTGTTTGCGCCCTTCAATAAGGCGAACAATTTTTCTGAGGAATTTTTTATCGGCGGGTAAGCCCGTGATGCGCTCCGCCAGTTGGTTCAACTTCTCGAGCGGGTAAGAGGTGTCAACCGTCTTCATCATTTCTTGTTCATCAACGCGAACAAGCCCTTCCCAAGCATCACTCATAAAGGGAGTGATTCGGGTTTTTTCAATTTTTCGGGAGTCGAGTAAATCTTCCTCCAATGCTTCTTTATAATCCTTTTCGAGCTGTTGAACATGACCGGCATCAATGACTCCTTCCGCTAAAAGACGTTCAGCGTATTGATCCCTTGGGTTCTTGTGCTTCGAAATGGATTTGTACAAAAGTGGCTGAGTGAACTTCGGCTCATCCCCTTCGTTGTGACCGTATTTCCGGTAACCCAACAAATCCAGGAAGACGTCGCGTTTAAAACGCATGCGGTACTCCAAAGCAAATACGGCGGCATGCACGACCGCTTCGGCATCATCAGCGTTGACGTGCAGTACAGGAGAAAGTGTCACCTTCCCGACATCCGTGCAGTAAGTTGAGGACCTTGCATCCAGGTAGTTGGTGGTAAAACCAATCTGATTGTTGACCACGATATGGATGGTTCCCTGGGTAGTGTAACCGTCCAGCTTAGCCATTTGGATGACCTCGTACACCACGCCTTGACCAGCAAAAGCCGCATCACCGTGCACCAAAATAGGCAACACTTCGGAAGGGTTATCCGGGTGATCCTTGTCTTGTTTGGCCCGTGTGATTCCTTCTACAATGGAATTCACTGTTTCCAGGTGAGAAGGGTTGGGCGCAATATTCATTTGAACCATCTTGCCGGAATCGGCTTCGCGGGAAGAAGTCCACCCCAAGTGGTACTTCACATCTCCGTCAAAGATGGTTTCTTCATAGTCTTTTCCGTCAAACTCACTGAAAATATCTTTGGGGGATTTCCCAAAAATATTGGTCAGCACATTCAGGCGACCCCGGTGGGCCATCCCCATAACAAATTGCTTGACCCCTTGATCAGCGGCCTTTTCAATAATGGTATCCAAAGCAGGAATCAAAGACTCTCCTCCTTCCAGGGAGAAACGTTTTTGACCGACGTACTTGGTGTGCAAAAACCCTTCAAACGAAACAGCTTCGTTGAGTTTTCGCAAGATGTTTCTTTTTTCATCCGGACTGAAGGACGGGTGGTTATCGTTGACATTCAACCACTGCTGAATCCACTCTATACGCTCCGGTGTACGGATGTACATATATTCTACACCGATGGCATCACAGTAGATGCGCTCAAGGTGCTCGATAATCTCACGCAGGCTTTTGGGGCCCAACCCCAAAATAGAACCGGCCGTAAAAACCGTATCCAGATCGGCGGAGCTCAATCCAAAATTCTCAAGAGCCAAGCTCGGCTTATACGTTCTGCGCTCTCGGACAGGGTTTGTTTTGGTAAACAAGTGTCCTCGTGTGCGGTAGCCATCGATCAGTTTGATGACCTGAAATTCCTTTTGCAGGGATTCGGGTGGATTAACAGCCATTCCATTGACTGCGCTGAGCTCACCGGATTCTCCTAAAGCGAGTTCCAATTCGTCTAATCCGCTCTCCATTCCAAAATCGAAACCCTGAAAAAAGGCTTTCCAGCTGGGTTCCAATTGGTCTGGATCTTCCAAGTACTGCTCGTAGAGTTCAGCAAAATAAGAAGTATGGGCTGCGTTTAAGAAGGAAAATCTATCCATAAAGACCGGGTCTGCAATACAAAATTTGCTAAGGGCAAAAATACAACAAATACAGTTGTTACAACCACAAATTCACCGCATAACAAATGCGGAGCTCGCAGTTATTTTTAGCTCAAACTACTTCTTAAGAGATTAAGATCGAATTTTTTGTTCCCAAATCCAGGCCGACTTTACCGCATCATCCAAGGTGGAGGCCGCTTTCCATCCCAAAACTTCATTGGCCTTGGAAGTGTCAGCATAGGCTTGCACCACATCTCCTGCCCGGCGTGCAGCGATCTTGTAATTGAGTTTTTCACCGGAAACCCGTTCAAAACTAGCAATGACTTCCAGAACTGAACTGCCCTTTCCGGTTCCGAGATTGAAGACTTCGAAGTTCTCTTCATTCTTGTCGTCCATCAGACGTTGCAGAGCAACAACGTGAGCTTTGGCGACATCCACTACATGGATGTAGTCACGAATACAGGTTCCGTCTTCGGTCGGATAATCATCCCCAAAAACAGACAATTGCTCTCTTAGGCCCATACCCGTCTGGGTGATATAGGGAACGAGGTTCTGAGGAACACCCAGAGGCAACTCCCCTATTTCAGCCGTCGGATGCGCTCCAATAGGATTGAAGTAACGAAGAGCAATGGCATTGAGCTGTGGATTCACCTTACAGGTGTCCTTGATGATTTCTTCCCCAACTTGCTTGGTGTTTCCGTAGGGAGATTCTGCCGCCTTTACCGGGGCATTCTCCGTAATCGGCATCTCATCCGCCTGCCCATAAACCGTACAGGAGGAACTAAAAATAAAGTTGGCTCTATCGGTCGTAATCAGGTTTTGGAGCATATACGTCAGCACCCCGAGGTTGTTCTCGTAATAGAGTAAGGGATCCTGCACACTCTCGCCAACCGCTTTGGATGCTGCGAAATGAATCACACCATTCAAATCCGAATGCCGCTTAAAAAAGTCTTCCAATTTGCTTTTGTCTCGTAAATCGAGCTCTTCGAATGCAGGACGTTTACCAGATATGGCCTCAATTCCATCCAGCACCTCAGTAGAGGAGTTGGCCAGGTTATCGATAACCACAACATCATAGCCTTCATTTTGCAATTCGACTACGGTGTGGGAGCCAATAAAGCCTAGTCCTCCGGTGACCAGTATTTTCATGGGTTTTGGTTTATGTATTCCAGAACGCTCTCAGCGATAAAAGATTGCTGATCGTCTGTGAGTTCCGTATGCATGGGGAGAGAAATGACTTCTTCGGAAAGTTGGTTAGTGACTCCGAAATCGGCCTCGTTGTACCGCTCATCGAGGTAAGCCTTTTGGCGGTGCAGGGGGATAGGATAATACACACCACACGGAATGCCTTTGCTTTGCAGGTGTTGAACCAGGCCATCGCGTTTTCCGTTGGTGATTTTAAGGGTATACTGGTGAAACACGTGGCAGTCACAAGTCGAACAAACCCCTTCACAGCCCTGTACTGTTTTGGGCAGGATAATATCGGGCTGATTCGCCAGCAATTCGTTATAGCGTCGAGCAGAGGCTCGGCGTTGTTCGTTGTACTGATCCAATTTAGGAAGCTTGGCACGCAATACGGCTGCCTGCAGTGAATCCAAACGGGAATTAACTCCGACCACATCATGGTGGTAGCGCTCGTACATCCCGTGATTTACGATTCCTCTCAAGGTATGCGCCAAATCATCATCATTGGTAAAAATAGCTCCACCATCTCCGTAGCAACCCAGATTTTTTGAAGGGAAGAAGGAGGTCGATGCAACATGCCCAAGAACACCAGCCTTCTTCTTTGTTCCGTCGGCCGAAGTATGTGTTGCTCCAATGGCTTGAGCATTGTCCTCGATCAAGAACAACTTGTGTTTTTCTGCAAGTGCTAAAAGCTGGTCCATATCAGCGCACTGCCCGAACAAATGAACGGGGACAATTGCTTTTGTCTTGGACGTTATGGCTTTTTCTACTGCCTGGGGATCGATATTAAAGGTCTCCGGGTCCACATCAACCAAGACCGGAGTGAGACCCAAAAGAGCAATAACTTCCACGGTTGCCGCAAAAGTGAAATCCGCTGTAATAACTTCATCACCGGGTTGTAAACCCAACCCCATCATGCAGATTTGCAGGGCGTCGGTGCCATTGGCACAGGGAATGACGTGTTTTACCCCGAGGTACTCTTCCAATTCCTTTTGGAAGGCCTTTACATGGGGCCCATTAACGAAGGCCGCGCTGCTTAAAATTTCCTGAAATGAAGAATTCACCTCTTCCTTAATCCCCTCGTATTGACCCACCAGGTCAACCATCTGTATTTTCTTCATGGAGTAGCGTATTGGACGATATCCCGACGCGGGAGCATCGTTGATTCAAAAATAACAAATAATGGTCCCGGGGCTTCGGTTGATAGCAAGAAATGTAACTTCGCATCAAAACGAGACGACGGCTACTCGATGAGATTCTTTTACTCCTTACTGATTCGTTTGACCAGCGGGCTTTTGCCTGTAGTTGCTCTGTTTAGCAAAAAGATCCAATTCTTCCTTAAGAGCAGAAAGGAAGCACTCGCGCTCAACCAACAAGCTACCCCCAGCAAGCAGGGAACCTTTTGGATGCATGTCGCTTCCTTGGGCGAATACGAACAAGGCCTGCCTCTATTAGAGAAATGGGGCAAGAGCCATCCGGAACAAGAGCGTGTGGTGAGCTTTTTTTCGCCTTCGGGCTATGAGATCAAAAAGAACAAGGCCGAAGCCGAATTTGTCACTTATTTGCCCTTAGACACCCCGTCCGGGGCCCGGGCATTTATCGAAAAGTGGAATCCAAAAATCGCGGTTTTTGTGAAATACGAAATTTGGCCCAACATCCTTTTGGAGCTTAAACAACGTAACATTCCGGTCTTTTTATTATCGGCTCGATTTCATCCTGAACAGATTTATTTTAAACCCTACGGAGGGTGGATGCGGAAACAACTCTCTTACATCCACACCTTTTTTGTGCAGAATCAGCATTCTGCCGAATTACTGCATAGACAGATTGATCGTCCGGTTCTGGTCACAGGAGATTCCCGTTTTGACCGGGTCGAAAACACACGACTTGCCGCGTCACCCCTGCCCTTAATCGAGCACTTCAAAGGAGATGAAAAACTATTTGTCGTGGGA
>CAZLGZ010000108.1:0-8737 GCA_964558965.1 uncultured Flavobacteriaceae bacterium | reverse complement strand
ATCGCTTCCTGTGAAAGGGGCGACACCACAACCCTGGGAAGAGGAGGGTCTGATTATACCGCAGCCCTTTGGGCCGCCGCCTTAGAAGCAGAAGAACTGCAAATTTGGACGGATGTGAGCGGTATGTACACGACTCACCCTGCTTTGGTGCGCCAGGCTAAAAGCATTGCCCAACTGAGCTACGAAGAAGCCATGGAGCTTTCGCACTTTGGGGCCAAGGTGCTCTACCCGCCTACCATTTGGCCGGTCTTGGAGAAAGGCTGCCCCATTCGCATCAAAAACACCTTTGCCCCAAAAGACCGGGGCACGCTGATTCAGGCGGCAGAGAACCCTGACGCCAAGACCGTTCGTGGAATTAGTCACATTCAAGGTATAAGCCTGCTGACCTTGGAAGGTCCGGACATGGTTGGAATTCCAGGAGTTTCCAGACGGTTTTTCGACGCTTTGGGGACAGCAGAAGTCAATGTGGTCTTGATCACTCAGGCCTCTTCTGAGCATTCGATATGCGTGGGACTTATGAGCTCCCAAATGGAAACGGCCAAGTCCGCCATTGAAAAAGAATTCGATCGGGAAATCGAAACCGGGCGATTAAAGCCTTTATTGATCGAACACGAACTGGCCGTCGTGGCCCTTGTCGGGGATAACCTGAAAAGCCACCAAGGAGTGAGTGGAAAGATGTTCAGTGCTCTGGGCAAGAACAACGTCAACATCCACGCCATCGCCCAAGGGGGATCGGAGCGAAACATCTCAGCTGTAATCGCTGAAAAAGACATTAAAAAGGCGCTAAACACCCTGCACGAGACCTTTTTCGAGGTGCAGACCCGCCAACTCAACCTCTTTATTCTCGGAGTAGGAAATGTGGGAACCCGCTTTTTGAATCAGGTACAGCAACAGCTGCCCTACCTGCGAGAACATTTGCGCCTACAATTGCGTGTGATTGGTCTTTCCAATTCGCGCACCATGATTTTTGATGAGGAAGGCCTAGATCTGGAGAACTGGTCAGATACACTCGCTGCCGGGGAAAAAGCCCATATCGATGGATTTAAGGAGCGCATTCAAAGCCTCAATATGCGCAACAGCATTTTGGTGGACAATACCGCCTCCGCAGATGTGGCTCGACAATACCCGGACTTTCTATCAAAGAACATTGCAGTGGTGACCTGCAACAAGATCGCTTGCTCGTCCGAACTGGATTACTACAAACAACTGAAAGGCCTCAGCCAGCGCTACCTGACACCCTTCCTGTTTGAAACCAATGTGGGAGCTGGATTGCCCATCATAGATACTCTCCGCAATCTGGTGATCTCCGGAGACAAGATTCGTGAAATTCACGCCATCCTTTCCGGGAGCTTAAATTTTGTCTTCAACAATTTTGGCGAAGGGGATTCCTTTCAGGCCATTGTTGAAGAGGCCAAGGTACAGGGCTTTACTGAACCCGATCCACGCATCGATTTATCGGGCGTAGATGTAATGCGCAAAATCTTGATTCTGGCCCGAGAGAGCGGCTTCCCCTTGGAGATGGAAGACATTACTTCGGATTCCTTCCTGCCGCAGAGCAGCCTGGACGCCGATAGCGTCGACGACTTTATGAACAGTTTGGGACAGGAAGAAGAGCATTTTCAAGGCTTGCTCAAAGCCCGTCCAGATGGAGAACACCGCTTAAAATATGTGGCTTCGTTCCAAGAAGGCAAGGCCAGTACGGGCTTACAAAGCATCCCTCCCAACCATCCCTTTTACGAACTGAATGGGAGTGACAATATCGTTTTGTTCTACACCGATCGCTATCCCGAGCAACCATTGATCATCAAAGGAGCGGGAGCTGGAGCAGAAGTGACTGCTTCGGGGATATTTGCAGATATCATCCGAATTGGTAATTTTTAGATTCGCTTTATCTGTGCCATGGAAAAAATAGAACTCTTCTGCCCGGCAACCATTGCCAACCTCAATTGCGGCTTTGATGTCCTCGGATTGGCCCTTGAAGGTGTTGGGGATGTCATGCACATCAGCAAGACCAAGGACCCGGGCATTCGCCTGAAGCAAACCAGCGGGCCGGCGCTCCCTTTAGAAGCAGAAAAAAATGTGGCCGGTGTGGCAGCCCTCGCCCTGTGCCAAGCGCTGGATATTAGCCAGGGCTTTGAAATCACCATTGAAAAATACATCAAACCCGGAAGCGGAATTGGCAGCAGTGCCGCCAGCGCCGCGGGAGCTGTTTGGGGCATCAACGAGTTGCTCGGCCGACCCTTGACTAAAAAACAACTCATTCCATTCGCCATGGAAGGAGAGCGCTTGGCCAGTGAGGTCGCTCATGCGGACAATGTAGCCCCTGCCCTGCTTGGCGGATTCACATTAGTACGCAGCTATGCCCCTCTGGATGTGCTCAGTCTACCTGTACCTGAAAAGCTGATGGCCACGGTCATCCACCCACAGATTGAACTCAAAACGGCAGATGCGCGCAAACTCCTGAAATCACAGGTCCCTCTAAAAAAGGCCATCCAACAATGGGGCAATGTGGGAGGTCTGGTTTCCGGACTTTATGAATCTGATTACGAACTCATCGGACGCAGTCTGGAAGACGTAATTGTAGAACCCAACCGTTCCCTGCTCATTCCAGGTTTCGACGATTTACGCAAGGCCGTTATAGAAGCCGGCGCCTTAGGGGGTGGAATCTCCGGTTCAGGCCCTTCGGTCTTTGCCCTGTCCAAAGGAAAGAAGACCGCCTTAGCTGTTGCAGAAGCCATGCGCTACACCTACGAACCCCTGGGAATCCCTTACGATATACACGTTTCTAAAATCAACATAGAAGGCATACACTTATGCAGTACATCAGCCTAAACAAGCAAAGCCCGGCAGTGGGCTTTCGCGAGGCCTTGTTTCAAGGTTTAGCGCCCGATAAAGGCCTTTACTTTCCGAGTGAAATCCCGGAAATGCCTGCTGGTTTTTGGGATGAACTCGAGGACAAAGATCCCTTGGAGATCGGTTGTACCCTACTCTACCCCTTTGTCAAAGACGCTCTGAGTGAAGCCCAGTTGCAATCTATTCTCAAGGAAGTCTTGCACTTCGAATTGCCTGTCAAGCAAATTGGGGATGGGCTGCACGTGCTCGAGCTTTTTCACGGGCCGACCTTGGCGTTTAAAGATGTCGGCGGTTTGTTTATGGCGCGCTGTCTAGGGGCTCTAACTCCTGATCCCGATACCCGACTGACGATTCTAGTGGCCACCTCCGGAGATACTGGCGGCGCCGTTGCCAATGGTTTTCTGGGTGTTGAAGGCGTGGAAGTGGTTATTCTTTACCCCAGTGGCAAGGTCAGTGCATTACAAGAACAGCAGCTTACCACCTTGGGACAAAACATTACGGCTTTAGAGGTCAAGGGCAGTTTTGACGATTGCCAGCGCATGGTAAAGAAGGCTTTTTTGGACGAGTCTATAACAGAACACCGCCTGCTCTCTTCTGCGAATAGTATCAATGTGGGACGCTGGTTGCCCCAAATGCTCTACTATGTTTTGGCCGTGGCCCAGTTTCAAAAAAAATACTCCAAAACCGCTGCTGAAAAATTGGTGTTTTCTGTGCCATCGGGCAATTACGGAAATATCTGTGCCGGGATGTTGGCCCACCGTATGGGTATGCCAGCTGGGCACTTTTTAGCCGCCACCAACGCGAACGATGTGGTGCCTCGCTACCTGTCCGGAGAAGAGTACGCCCCAAAACCCTCTGTGCAGACTTATTCCAACGCCATGGATGTAGGTGACCCCAGTAATTTTATTCGGATCGAAGAGCTATGGGGTTACGAAAGAAATGAACTCTTGAATAAGCTTTCTTCTTATGCCTATTCCGATGAAGAAACACTTGCGGCCATGCACGAGCTTCACCAAGACTACGACTACCTGGCGGATCCCCACGGGGCCATCGGCTTTCTTGGGGCACGGGACTTTCAAAAAGAACAGCCCGGTCATCCGGCCATCTTCCTGGAAACCGCACATGCCGTCAAGTTCTTGCCTGTGGTAGAAAAAGCACTGGGCTTTCAGCCCGAATTAAGTCCGGCCCTGAAAGAACTAATGACACGACCCAAAGAATCAACCCTCATTTCGAGCTACGAAGAACTGAAAGCAGTACTGCTCTCCTAGAACTTCTGTTTTCCACTTTTTGAAGGCTGTAGTTTTCTCTACTTTTGGGGAAATTTTTATCCCTTATGAAGACGACTGCCTTAAACGCTGTACATCAATCCCTTGGGGCCAAAATGGTTCCTTTTGCCGGCTTTGAAATGCCGGTAAGTTATGCCGGTGTAAACGAAGAACACCTCTGTGTTCGGGAAAAGCTGGGGGTATTTGACGTCTCGCATATGGGAGAGTTTTTGATTGAAGGTCCCAAGGCCCTCGATCTCATTCAATGGGTCAGCACCAACGATGCGACTAAATTGGAGGTGGGCAAAGCCCAATACAGCTGCCTTCCGAAAGACGAAGGCGGCATCGTCGATGATTTGATCATCTATCGGGTCAAAGAAGAAACTTATTTGTTGGTGGTCAACGCTTCCAACATCGACAAGGATTGGGCACATATCAGCCGCCACAACGAAAAGTTTGGGGCCGAGATGCGCAACCTCTCGGATGACTATTCCCTGTTGGCCATCCAAGGACCTAAAGCCGTTGAAGCCATGCAACCCTTGAGCTCCATCGATTTGGCTGAGATCCCCTTTTACAACTTCAAAGTAGCGGATTTCGCCGGTATTGAGCATGTGATTATCTCTGCCACTGGTTATACCGGTTCTGGAGGATTTGAAATCTACTGCAAGAACAGCGAAGTGGAACAGGTCTGGAACAAGGTGATGGAAGCAGGAGAAGCCTTCGGTATTCAGCCCATCGGATTGGCCGCTAGAGACACCCTTCGACTTGAAATGGGTTATTGCCTCTACGGAAACGACATTGACGAAACCACCTCTCCCATCGAAGCCGGTTTGGGATGGATCACCAAGTTCACCAAGGACTTTGTGAACGCCGAGGCCTTGAAAGCCGAAAAAGAAAACAAGCCTGCCCGTCGATTGGTGGCTTTTGAATTAAAAGACAAAGGCATCCCGCGACAAGGGTATGAGTTGTTGAGCGAAGAGGGGGCAGTTATCGGAAAAGTGACGTCTGGTACCCAGTCGCCTTGCCTTAGCAAAGGAATTGGCCTAGGCTATGTCGAAAGAGCGCATGCAGCCAAAGGCGGCACTATTCAGGTACAAATCCGCAAGAAACAAGTGCCTGCCGAAGTGGTTACACTTCCTTTTTACAAGACTTCTTAAATAGCATCTTCTTAATCAACTGCTCTCTACGGAGCTAAAGGATTCCCTATCTTAGGTGAATTGGGCGATTAATGTGTGTCTCCACTTATTCTCCAGTCTAGCGCTTGCAATGAACCAATCGCCACTTTATGATTAAATTCTTTAGAAAAATTCGCCAATCTCTGTTAGCACAGGGTAAAACAGGAAAGTATTTAAAATACGCCTTTGGTGAAATCATACTGGTCGTTATCGGGATTTTAATCGCTCTACAAATCAACAACTGGAATGAGACAAGAAAAGCGAATGCTACACTTCAAAAAGCCATCCAATCGGTTTACAGTGATATTGTAGCCGATAGCCTTATCAATTATGAGCTTGTGCCCCTTGTCGAACAGCGATACATCAAAATCAATGAATTGATAGAGAGAAGCTATGCCACCGAAACCAATTTGGACACCTTAGTTCATATCATGCAAGAGGAGTTTCCAGTCAGGTGGTTTCCACCCCCTATCTACAACACCAATACCTTCTCCAACCTTAAATCAACCGGTACGTTCGACGTCCTTCCTTCTGATATCAAGGAGGCCCTATCCGGCTATTATACCACCTTAGAGGCCAATCAGGACATTGTTGAAAAAGTGTTGGATCAGTACAGGAACCACCTGGATGATTTCGTAAAATACCACAACATCATTGGCAGGCTTTACGATGAGAATTACAAGAACAGCTATATGTACAACCAAACCTGGAGCGAAGTTGATCCTAAAGGATTCTCGGCCAGAGTAGCCGTTCTTCTGGCGAGTTATCGGGTCCTCTACGATCAGGCCAAGACCGAGCTGGACTCAAACCAACAAAATATCAGGAAGATTCTTCCACTTTTACAACCATACTTAGATCAATAAACTAAACTTCTCCTGAAGTAATAAAGAACTCCATGAACCCCTGGAAGGCACCACTTGAGCAAATCGCATTAGATCTTCAATCCCTTGAAGAGCGTGGACAGGTGGCCCAATACATTCCGGAACTGGCCTGTATCTCAGACCAGTATTACGGCATTTATCTCTGCGATACTTCTGGCAATCACGTAGCCCTGGGAGAAGCGGAAACACCGTTTTCCATACAAAGTATTTCCAAGGTTTTCGCCTTGGTCAAAGTGTATGGGATATTGGGGGATCAACTTTGGGAGCACGTGGGAATCGAACCTTCAGGTAACCCCTTTAATCACCTTTCGCTGCTTGAACAGGAAAAGGGTATTCCGCGCAATCCGTTACTCAATGCGGGCGCCATTGTGGTTTGCGACATTCTTCTCGACATTCTCGAGAATCCTTTAGAAGAGATGCTAGCCTTTATCAAACACTTGGGTTGCAGTGGCCCTGTAGAAGTGAACAAAAAGGTAGCGGAATCAGAACGCAAAACGGGCTTCAACAACTTCGCCGCAGCCTACTTGATGAAGTCTTTCGACAACCTCAAACACCCTGTTGAAGATGTGCTTGATTTGTACTTCCAGCTCTGCGCGATTGAAATGAATTGCAGGCAACTGGCCCAAACCTTTTATGTCTTTACCAACGAGGGCCGCTGTATCAACAACCACCAACACTTGACCATTAGCCAGACCAAGCGCCTTAACGCCATTATGATGATGTGCGGTTTCTACGACGAAGCAGGAGACTTCGCTTATGATGTCGGACTACCGGGCAAGAGTGGTGTCGGCGGTGGCATTGCCGCAGTCTTACCTGGTAAATACAGTATTGCCTGCTGGTCTCCTGGTCTCAACCCCAAAGGAAACTCTCTTTTGGCCATGGAAACCCTTAAGCGGTTTACCACCGCAACGGAGCATTCGATTTTCTAGCCGCTTCAATTATATCCTTTATTCATCCCTGACTGATTTGTTATCTTCGGATAATACTGGAATAAAACACTCCCCATTTACACCTGAGTTTACATGAAAAACATATTGCTACTCTTGTTCTTTCTTCCTTTTAGTCTTCTCGCTCAAGATGATGTGATCTTCCCTGTTTATCCTGGCTGTGAAGGAAGTACGAATATGCAAGACTGTTTTACCTATAGCGTAGCGGAACAGATGGTGAAGAATACAGGGTATCGCGTGCAGAGAGATGACGATGAAGATTACACAGTCATAGAATCTTTTAGGGTAAAATGCCGCTTCACGATTAATAAGAAAGGAATGGCAAAAAAGATTAGCATTTCTGGGGATATGGATCAAGATCTGCGCAAAAAATTCCTGAAAAATTTGAAAAGACTCCCCAAGATGAAACCCGGAATTCGGGATGGATTCGTTGAAGATCTCTATTTTCTTCTGCCGATAAAAATCGTAATAACCGAATAAGCTTTAGCCAGATGTCTTTCGGAAGCCAATGAAATATAGAATCCGCCTTTTCTTAGCAGTATTTTTCCATATCCTCTTTATTCAAGGACAAACGTCCTATTCCAGTGAACACATAGAGATTCAGGGCGTTAATATCCATTACCTTGATTTTGGGGGCCAAGGATTACCCTTGATCCTGCTTCATTCTGAAGCATGGGACGCCTATACGTATAAAGACTTTGGAAGCAAACTAAAGCAGAACAATCGCGTCCTAGCCATTACTAGACCTGGGTATGGGGAATCAGATCCAACGGCCTATGACGTTGCTTCACAGGTAAAACTAATATTGGCATTTTCAAAGGCATTGGGTTTTGAAAAAGCCGTTTACTGCGGCAATGGATCTACTACGGCTGAACTCACTTATTTGGGAATAAATCATAGCGAAGCGGTTGCTGGGCTGATTTACCTCAATGGTCTGGCCACACCGTGGTTGAATATTTATGACAACGACCCTCATCGCGCATGGGAAATGTTTAAGAGGGCAAGTCCTGGGTTTAACGACAAGAAGGTCATCACAAATTCGAGAAAAACTTACCGTCCAAGGTACCACAGGGATTCTATTGCAATTGAAGTGCCTGCCCTCGCCTTAGTTAACAGGAATGGGAATATGGGTACAGAAGAAGGAATTCCTGCGCTTGTCCAAGTAGGTTCACCATTAATGGCTTCCGTGAGGGAAAGTATGGCTGACTCCCCGGTAAAGAAATATTTAACTATGCTGGCAGAGTCTAGTGAGTTTAGGAAGGAAGAATTGGCTAAAATTAAAGATGATCAGGCCCGGCAGTTCTTCATCAAATTAGCTGATGCACCCGCAATTCAAAAGGAGATTTTTGATTTTCATAAAAAGCAGGTTCTACTTGCTCAAAAGGCTGAACAGAAAAAGTTCAAGCACATTTTTGGTAAGTACCTAAAGTTGGTAAAATTAGATGTTGATGTTGTGGTTGGTTATGAATACAGAGATAACCCACAGTTGATTCTCAGTCCTATCCTCGATTTCTTAGAGAGATTAAACTAAACAATCCACGAATTGCAGCATAACCAATAGCGCATGGATTGCAATTCTTACTAACTTTCCCAGCCTTAAAATTATAGATTAATAC
>CAZLGZ010000107.1:0-8913 GCA_964558965.1 uncultured Flavobacteriaceae bacterium | reverse complement strand
CTTGAGAATTGAACTGAAAGAAGGCTTTAATACCATTGAATTTCAAGCACTGAATCAAGGCTTTGAAGGCCTGAACACTTCGCAGTTTGTCATCACAGACGACAACAATCAGGTGCTCTATAACAACGGCTGGTACCTTTCTACCAATTCCAAAGCCAGCATCATTGTGGTCAAAACACCGACACTTGAGAATCCTTTGGAAGAAAAATCAGAAGACGAGAGCCAGAACTAAGGCTTGCGCTCCCCGGGCTTATAGGTTTCTACCGCACGGGCTTTGACATCTTCCTTATAAAAAGCGACCTCCTTAAATATTTGATTGGCATAGCCTTCGAGTTGGTCCTCAAAGTGAGGACTCTCTGGATCTCCGCTTTGTCCTCCGGCGAGGATGCTTTTGGCTTTTACTTTCTCCCCGAATTCTACCACGGCTACGAAGCTGTTTCCACGGGTACCGTAGATCTTCTTCGTCCCGTTAGTATAGCGTGCACCATAGGCGGCTAATGCACCCCAGCGACCGCTGGCCAATCCAATGGCTGTACTGGGCTTGTCGTCATCAAAGGCCTGTCTTAGATCGCCGTTGAGTCGTTGGTAGCGGTTCACTTCTCCCCAAGGCTGGGCCCAATCTCCAAAATCCTCTTTTAATTGCTTCAAAGTGTTTGCAAATACTTGTAAGCGTTCTTCACGCGGACTGGCTTCTCCCCAGTACTGCAGGAGTTCCATACTGCTTTTGACCGATTCAGGACGTTCCCCTTCCCGGAAGTAACGGGTCCCGTAGAAATGAGCCAGGGTCATCCCCACTTGATCCAGTCCGGTAGTAAAATCCCACTCTTCTAACACCTTGATCGCTTTTTCCATTTCAGGGTGTTGGGCCTTGTAACCCGGCGATTGAGCTTCGTAAGCCGATACCAATCCGGGTATAAGCGCTTCAAAAGCGGGTAAAAACGGATCGTGCGCCAAGGTTATCAGGCCGTCCAGGGTATGGTTTTTTCGGCCCTTCATTAAGGCAATGGCGTGAACCCCTCTAAAGTTTTCGGGAGCACGAGACATATAATCCGGATAATTCTCCTTCTTTGGACTAAACTCTAAAGCCGCGGTAAAAGGTGTAGAGTTACAGTTCTGTAGCCAACCGTTTTGGGGATTGAGTAACGTAATGTGTTCCTCCACCGGGTGCAATCCCTGCCAATCGGTTCGGGGGTCACTCCCATCCACGGGCTGTGTGTAGTCGAATTGGGTATCGCGAATCGGGATGTAGTTCCCGTGGAAATACGCAATATTCCCTTCGGCATCGGCATAAACCGTGTTGTTCGAAGAGTTGGTTTTGAGGTCCATCATCTTGCGGAAACCTTCATAACCCGTCTGCTTGGTTCGGATGTACGACTGCTGCAGAGCCGTCAGGGGTTCCCACATAAGCGCAGTAGAGGTCCATTGGCCATTTTCGGCATGCGTCACCGGGCCGTGGTGGGTTCTGTAAATCGGAAAAGCTCTTTCCTGAATTCCATTCTCGCTCGAATACTTTAAAACCACGGTATCACTCTCGACTTCTCTCCACTCGTCCCCGTATTGATAGACAAGTTCATCGCCTCTTTCTTCCACCCTTTCCACAAATTCATCGATCACATCCGTGTAGGTCGAGGTGTGCATCCATCCCGTCTTTTCATTGAAGCCCTGGTAAACAAAAAACTGCCCCCAGGTCACTGCCCCATAGGCGTTGAGCCCTTCTTTGCTCACCACATGAACTTCGCCCCGAAAGTAAAAGGAGGTGTGGGGGTTGATAAGTAAAAGGGTGTTCCCGGATTCCGTGAGCTCACCGGAAATGGCAATACCATTGGATCCCTGTGGCTCCGGCAAAACCACATCCGGCGCTGCCGCTCTTTCAAATAGGGCCACCTGTTTCTGCTCTTCCAGGTATTCGATTGGGCTTTGCTCATAAAACGCTTTTATCTTGCGGGTAGAAACACGCTCAATATCGCCTCCAATAGACCCCTCACTGAAGTAAAAGGGCATCCAGGGTTCAAAACGCGTGATCAGTGCGGGCTTTACTTCAGGATGGGTGTGCAGGTAGTAATTGATCCCATCGGCAAAGGCGTTGCACAATTCTTTCAGCCAGACCGGACTCTTTTTGTACAGGTCCTTGGCTTCCTCTTCACTCATAAACATCTTGGCGCGCAAATCGCTGTACAAGGCCTCTTCTCCTTCGATCTCTGCCAAGCGTCCCGTAGCCCAAATATAATTGCGCTCTACCCGTGCAAAATCGTCTTCGCACTGGGCATAGAGCAGACCAAAAACGGCGTCGGCATCACTGATTCCATAAATATGAGGCACCCCGTAGTCGTCTCGGGTAATCTTTATGCGATCTGCCTGTTCCATCCACTTGTCGACCTCGGTTTGAGGGGATTTTTCGACACATGAAACAAGGAGCAGTAGGGCAAGAGGAACAAAGAGCGATCGAAGCGTTTTCATAAAGTGATTTTAAGCCGTCAGTCAGGCCAATGAATGAGATGAAAATTACTCCCTTTCTGCCGAAATGACAAACCACATCAGTAGGCCCAGTGCCTTTGAGCCTGCAATACCCTTACAGGAAAGAGGCGTACCTTTGCATCTACTCAAACCTCAAAAATGAGCAATAACCGCGTAAGTATACTCAAGGCATTTCGCACCATCATTTGGCCCAGAAGGGGCTTGGTGTTGATCGGTCTAATTCTAATTGTCATCAGCCGGGCGGCGAGTTTCGTGGGTCCAATTTCTATCAAATCACTCTTTGATGAGATCCTCCCCAATAAAGACACCGATGAACTCAAGATTCTGGTTTTGGTGGTTATGTTGGCGATTCTCGTGCAATCCATCACCTCTTTTTTATTGACCCGAATTCTTAGTGTTCAGGCCCAATTTTTGATCTCAGAGCTCCGGGCTCAGGTGCAAAAAAAGGTCTTGTCCTTGCCTCTTCGATTCTTCGACAATACAAAGTCAGGCGAACTGGTATCCCGAATTATGACGGATGTCGAAGGGGTTCGCAATTTGATTGGAACAGGATTGGTTCAATTGGTAGGAGGTTCCATCACAGCGGTGGTTACCTTGGTCCTCTTGCTCCGTATATCGGTTCCCATGACCCTGTTTACCCTGGTTCCCATCAGTATCTTTGCTTTGATCGCCTTGCGTATTTTTAAAGTCATTCGGCCCATCTTTCGCAACCGCGGGAAACTCAATGCAGAAGTGACCGGACGCCTAACCGAGACTCTTGGAGGTATTCGCGTTATCAAAGGATTTAATGCAGAAAGATCCGAAACCCGAATCTTTGAAGAAGGAGTTGATCGCCTCTTTCAAAATGTCAAAAAGAGCTTGACCTGGACCGCAGCGATGACCAGTTCGGCTACTTTTTTAATTGGAGTTGCCACAACCGGAATATTGGGCTTGGGGGGTTACTATTATATCCAAGGACAATTGACCGAAGGAGATTTTCTATCCTTTACCTTTCTGTTGGGTCTGATGATTGCACCCATCGTTCAAATGAGTAATATCGGGAGTCAGCTGACGGAAGCCTTAGCCGGTTTGGACCGAACAGAAGAGTTAATGAACACGGCTTCCGAGGCGGATGAAAGCGGTCGAGATCTGACCTTTGATCAAATCGAAGGACGGGTTCAGTTCAATAACATCCACTTTTCTTACGAGGAAGACAAAGAGGTACTTCACGGGATCAACTTTGAGGTTCAGCCTGGGGAAGTCGTGGCCTTGGTCGGGAGTTCTGGATCTGGAAAAACTACCATAGCAGGACTAGCCGCAAGCTTTCTTCAACCGGATTCTGGGCAGGTACTTGTGGACGGGAAGGACCTGGCTCAATCCCAGTTGTCCAGCTACCGCCAGCACTTGGGAGTGGTATTGCAAGATGATTTCTTATTTGAGGGAACTATTCGAGAAAACATTCTCTTTCCGCGTCCCGAGGCAACGGAAGAAGAACTTCAAGGGGCGGTCAAAGCAGCATATGTGGATGAATTCACGGATCGCTTTGAGGATGGACTGGATACCCTCATCGGAGAACGAGGCGTAAAGCTTTCGGGAGGGCAGCGGCAACGGCTTGCTATTGCCCGGGCTATTTTGGCCAATCCTAGAATCCTCATTTTAGATGAAGCCACTTCAAACCTGGATACAGAAAGTGAAACTCTGATCCAGAAGAGTTTAGCCGAACTCACCAAAGGTCGAACCACCTTTGTGATTGCGCACCGCTTGAGTACGATTCGCTCTGCTGATCATATTTTGGTTATTGAAGGCGGGCATATTGCCGAAAGAGGAACACACGATGAATTGATCGCCAAAGAAGGCCGGTACTACAACCTGTTTACCTACCAGGCGAGGATCTAGTCTTCTGGAGCCAACTCAATTTCGAGTCCGTCTAAGTCTGGCTGTATAAAGATTTGGCAACCCAGGCGGCTGTTGTCTTGTACATTGAAGGCCTCCGATAGCATGGCTTCTTCGTCATCCGAACGTTCCGTCAGGTCGACCGGAGCTTTGAGGATGTAGCATTGGCAAGAGGCGCACATGGCCATACCTCCGCAGATTCCAATGGTGCCTTCCTCGGCCAACTCGTAGGAGCGAACCAGTTCCATCAGGTTCATGTTCATATCGACGGGAGCATCAACCCAATGCTCTTGCCCCTGACGATCCACTATGCGAATGCGAATATCCTCCACGATTACTCAATCTTTTTTACGACGGCCTTAGGAGCTTCTTTTTTGCTTCCGTCAAAGCCGGTTACTCCGCCCACTGTGGTGTACTTCAGTACGTAGCGCTTGTCTGGAAAGATGCGCTGATAGGCGCTCTGCACCATCAGGGTCGCTTCGTGAAAACCACAAAGGATAAGTTTGAGCTTTCCGGGATAGGTATTGACGTCTCCAATGGCATAGACCCCAGGCCGGTTGGTCTGGTAATCCAAGCTGTTGTTGACTTTGATGGCGTTCTTTTCGATCTCGAGACCCCAATCGGCCAAGGGACCGAGTTTAGGAGATAAACCAAAGAGGGGAACAAACTCCTCGACGTCCAGATCAATGACTTCATCGGTATCGGTCTTCTTGACCTGAACACCTTCCAAATGACTTTCCCCTTTGAGGGCTACGACTTCGGCGGGCGTGATCAATTTGACCTTTCCCTCGTTTTTGAGCTGTTGTACTTTCTCGACGGAATCCAAGGCGCCCCGGAATTCATTGCGACGGTGTACCAAGGTGAGTTCTTCGGCCAAATCAGCCAGGAAAATGGTCCAGTCTAAAGCGGAGTCCCCACCTCCAGCAATAATCACCTTTTTGCCCCGGTAGTACTCTGGATCACGAATAATGTAAGCCACTCCCTTGTCCTCGAATTGCCCAAGGTTTTCAAGCAGAGGTTTGCGGGGTTCAAAGCTTCCCAAACCTCCGGCAATAGCGACTGCGGAAGCGATATGCTTTGTTCCTTTATTGGTGGTGACCAGGAATTTTCCGTCTTCGAGTTCTTCCAGGGTATCTGCTCTTTCTCCTAAAGTGAATCCCGGTTGAAAGGGCTTGATTTGTTCCATGAGGTTATCGACCAGGTCACCAGCCAACACCTCGGGGAATCCAGGAATATCGTAAATGGGTTTCTTGGGGTACAACTCACTGCACTGCCCGCCCGGTTGCGGCAAAGCATCAATCAAGTGGCATTTGAGTTGCAACAATCCGGCCTCAAAGACAGCGAACAAACCAGTAGGGCCTGCCCCGATAATGAGGATATCTGTTTCTATGGGTTCCGAAATCTGATCTGAAGTAGGTGCTTGCAGATGTTCAGTGGACATGTAGGTGTCTTTAAAATTGTCGTTTAAACCTGTCGTAGGCTTAATCCAAATTGATGACCTTCTCGATTTGTGGAGCGTACTTTTGAATGGTCATTTCGACCCCACTCTTCAAAGTCATCTGGTTTACACTGCAACCGATGCAGTTGCCTTTAAGGCGAACCTTAACCAGCGAGTCATTCTCTATTTCGACCAGTTCGATATCCCCTCCATCGTTTTGTAAAAACGGACGGATTTCAGTCAGGGCTTCCTCTACTTTGGCTCTTAATTCATCTGCTGTCAAAGTCATATCAGTTCTTTTTAACTGCGGAACAACCCGCCATCGTTGTAATTTTTATCGCTTCCGTAGGAGGCAAATCCTCGTTACGGCGAACCACTTCAGTCACCACTGATCGGGTCATTTCTTCAAAGGCCGCACGAACAGCCGTACCTTCCTGAAGTGCAGCAGGTCTACCAAAGTCTCCGGCTTCTCGTACACTCTGAACCAAAGGAATCTCTCCTAAGAAAGGAACCTTCAGGTCATCCGCCAAATTTCGGGCACCTGACTCACCGAAAATATGATATTTGTTATTCGGAAGCTCTTCCGGTGTAAAGTAGGCCATGTTTTCGACGATTCCGAGTACGGGAACCTGAATGGCTTCTTGCTGGAACATGGCTACCCCTTTTCGAGCATCAGCCAAAGCCACCTGCTGAGGAGTACTTACCACCACCGCTCCCGTCACGGGAAGGGATTGCATAATACTCAGGTGAATATCCCCGGTTCCTGGAGGTAAATCCAAGAGTAGAAAATCCAACTTGTCCCAGGCAGCATCAAAAATCATTTGATTCAGCGCCTTTGCGGCCATGGGTCCTCTCCAGATCACCGCTTGGTTGGGCTGGGTAAAGAACCCAATAGAGAGAATCTTTACACCAAAGTTTTCGACCGGAGCCATTTTCGATTTTCCCTCTACCTCAACGGCGATGGGTTTTTGGTCTTCCACATCGAACATCAAAGGCATGGATGGTCCGTAAATATCGGCATCCAGAATACCCACAGAAAAGCCCATCTGGGCCAGGGTTACCGCCAAATTGGCTGTAATGGTGGACTTTCCAACACCCCCTTTCCCAGAAGCGACAGCCACAATATTCTGAATGCCTGGAATGGGTTTGCCTTTAATAATATTGCTGGGCTTCTTTTCGGGAGCCTCTACCTTGATGTTGACTTTGATCTTGGCTTTCTCGTACACCTCCTGGTGAACAACCTTCAGGATCTCTACCTCGGTTTTCTTCCTGGCCTGCAAACTGGGGTTGCTGATCACGATATCCACAACCACCTCATCACCAAATACTTGAACATTTTTTACTGCACCACTGCTCACCATATCGGCCCCTTCTCCGGGGACGGTAATTTTTTGCAGTGCATCCAGTACTTGTTGCTTCGTAAACTTCATCTACCTATGGAGTGTATTAGAAGTGCAAAGATAACGTATAAGGGCTAGAATTCAGCGCAAATACGCGCGTCTAAGTCAGTAGAGGTCAGGGGCCAACTCGGCCGATGGATCCCACAAGATTTCGTCCATTTTCTGGACCTGATCGCCTTGGATCACCACCCCTTCCTCTTCCAGGAGCTGTTGCATCACATTGGTCCCTCCAAAATGGTGTTTTCCGGTCAAAAGGCCTTGACGATTGACAACCCGATGAGCAGGCACTTCCAAAGCATGACTGTTGTTCATCGCCCAGCCGACCATCCGGGCACTACGAGCCGCTCCCAGGTATTTGGCAATGGCGCCATAGGTGGTCACCCTCCCTTCAGGAATGTGCCGCACCACCTGATAAACCCGTTCAAAAAAAGAATCGTTCTTGCCTGCCATCTATGCGTCTCTGTACATGATTCGAATCAGGGTGATGGCCAGCAAAATAAGCATCAACAAGCTGATGATGTAGTTGCTGTTCTTCGAAAAACGGTTGGTCCGAGTCTCCATCTTATTGAAATAGAAAGTGTAAAGGTAGAGTACCGAAAAGGTACCGGCACCTGCGGCCAAAACAAAAACCAAGATATCTTCCTGCTTGAACTGAATCCATCCGGTCTTGTTCCACATGGCATGGATCCCGGCATAGTAAGGGATGGTCAAAAAGTTTAGGGAAGCCAAGAGTATCCCTTTAAAAAAGCTGTTCTTCTTGCTGCCTCGACGAGCCAGTTCTTCTGGAGATTTGACTTTTTTACTCCGCGCCTTGAAAAAGAAATACAGGGTAAAGAAAGCGAACACCACCAAGGCGGCCTTCAGCAAAATATCGATGACATCCGGGTTGTTGTAGAGGAATTTCGAAATCAAGACCGAGATATAGGCCTGAACGATAATGGTACTGCTCACCCCCAAACTGAAAACTACGCCGTTCCATTTGCCTTTTTCGACACTGGTTTTAGCAGCATTCATATTGAGAAGACCTGGAGGCACAGTAGCCATAAAGGCGGCCGAAAAGGTCGCAAAAAACAGAATAAGCAAATGGGTCATTGGCCAGGGATCCTAAACTGGACGTAGGTTATCGGTTTCTCTTGTTCAAGATACTGATTTTCGTAAAAGGTCTGAATTTTCAGCGCTTCTTCTGGGGCTTCCCGATGCTGATACACATCGTGATTGGCATAGATGATTTCTGCTCCCTTGGCATGGAGTAAACCCAGCGTATAACCGTGCAAGAACTCGCTGTCGGTTTTTAGGTGAACTAGTCCGTCTGGACGCAAGACCGCTTGGTATTTCTTCCAAAATTCCAAGCCGGTTAAGCGGTGTTTGGTGCGTCTGTACTTGATTTGCGGATCGGGGAAGGTGATCCAGATTTCGTCGACCTCGCCCTCTCCAAAAATCAGGTCAATCAGCTCAATTTGGGTACGAACAAAACGCACATTGGTCAGGCCTTCTTCCAGAGCGGTTTTAGCCCCTCTCCAAAAGCGAGCGCCCTTGATGTCGATGCCCACAAAGTCTTTGTCTGGATGTTGGCGGGCCAAGCCAACCGTGTATTCACCCTTTCCACACCCCAATTCAAGGATCAAGGGTGCCTTCCGGCCGAATTCCTTCTCCCATTTTCCTTTGTGAACGAAGCCTCCCGTGACTTCTTCCCGGGTGGGTTGAATCACATTCTGAAATTCTTCGTTC
>CAZLGZ010000106.1:6169-9062 GCA_964558965.1 uncultured Flavobacteriaceae bacterium | reverse complement strand
AGGCAGCGAAGATTTAGGAGAGGTGATCAGTTCGCGTGGAGCCGGAGCACAACTCACCCGAGCTCGCAACCAACTGGACGCCTTGATTTTCGTATTTCCCACCGCGGAATCACCCGAAAAGACAACAGCGAAATCCGCTGGGGACTCAATTACGCGAGAGAAGACTTTCGGGATGTCCTTCGCGAGTCCGAGTTTATCGACTCCCTTGGATTTTCGATTCGACCGAACGAGCCGCCGGTGCCCAATGACCAACCCGAAACCCCTTTTGAAGGAGAGCTTCTTCCTTTTGATGCCGTTCGGGCACAGAACACTTCCGCTACGGACCGCCTGACCGGATTCCTGCAGTGGAGTGATCGGCGTGAGTGGAAAAACAGTGAGGTGTATTACAACCTCGGTTTCCGAACGCATTACTGGAACCTGACAACCCCAGGTGCCGCACCCAGTAACGAATTTCTTTTTAGTCCACGTGGACAGTTCTCCATCAAACCAGATTGGGCAAGCGATGTGCTCTTCAATTTGGCTGTTGGCCTCTATCAACAACCTCCCTTTTACAGGGAATTCAGACAACTCGACGGGCAGCTCAACCCGGAAGTGAGAGCACAAAGGGCCTGGCACTTCGTTTTCTCCAACCAATACAGTTTTTCGCTTTGGGATCGCCCTTTCACACTCAATAGTGAGGGGTACTACAAAAACCTCAGTCGAGTGAATGCCTATACCGTGGAAGATGTGCGTATCCGCTACCGGGCAGATAATGATGCAACGGCCTACGCTTATGGATTTGACTTTCGCCTCAATGGTACTTTTGTTCCCGGCACAGAGTCCTGGCTGAGCATTGGGTACCTCAAAACAGAAGAAAATATTCAGAACAGGGGATTTATTTCTAGACCTACAGATCAACGTCTCAAGTTCGGTCTGCTTTTTCAGGACTATGTTCCCAGCATACCCAACCTACGACTCTATTTAAATCTGGTGTACAATACAGGTGTCCCCGGTGGCTCTCCGAACAACGAAGACCCCTACGCTTTTCAAAGCAGACTGCGGGATTATCGCCGGGCAGATTTAGGAATTTCCTATATTTTTGTAGACGCAGATAATCGGGCAGATCCGGATCAATGGCTCCATGCATTTAAAGAACTGTATTGCGGTTTTGAATTGTTCAATATGTTCAATAACCAAAACTCCATTACCAATACTTGGGTGCGAGACGTAGAAACTCAAAGTCAATTCGCGGTACCCAATTTTCTGACGCCAAGGGTATTGAATATTAAAGTTGGAATGCGGTTCTAAAACCGCTAGAAGGATATGGCACATTCAGGAATAAAGAAGCTTGTGGGTTTTTTGGGGGTATTTTGCTTCTTCACCTCCGTTTATGCTCAAAAAGACATCTACGAAAGCAGTCTGTTTGACGAGCTCTCCAGCGATCACGAAGTGCTTGCAATCATTCCCTTTCTCACTCAGTTAGAGCTCAATCAGGACCTCGCACGGTCCGAGAAAAAACGCCTTGCACAAAACGAGGGCTACGCGGTGCAGGAGGCCCTGGAGATTTACTTTTCTAATCGCCGCAAGCGCAAGAAATTCCAAGTTGAATTTCAAAATACCAAAGACACTAACGCCCTACTGGCACAGAATGGCGTAACCTATGCCAATATCGATATCTACACCACCAAAGAACTCTGCGAAATTTTGCAAGTCGATGGGATCATCAGTGGAAACCTCACCTTGAGTATTCTGCTCTCTAAGGGTATCTCGACAAAATTCAACCTATGGGATTACTTTAACCGCGACTCCAACTACGGACGTATAGGGATCAAGATATCAGATGCTAAGAGCGGAAAGTTACTCTGGCGATTTGAAAAGGAGATCACCAAAAAATCCGGAAAGAATACTACAGAGCTCATCGATAAAATGATGAAACAGGCTTCTCGTAAATTTCCTTACGACAAGGAGAAGAAGAAAAAACGAAAGAAAAAGGAAAGCTAAACCTTCGCTACAGCCCCTTCTTTTACAAAGGCTTCCAATACTTCAATCACATAGTCCAGTTCTTCCTTGGTGTTGTAAATCGAGAATGAAAAACGCAAAGAAGGACAACGGTTCTGCTCTTCATCAAGTACTTGAGCCAGCACGTGAGAACCTCCTTCACTACCCGATTGACAAGCACTTCCTTTGGAGCAGGCTATTCCTTTTAGATCCAAATGAAACAGCAGCATTAGGGCCTGCTGCTCATTCAAAGGCAAGCGGGTATTCACAAGGGTGTAAGTACTCTTTTCGAGATTGGATGAACAACCGTTGAAAGCAATACCCGGGATGCGCTCCTCCAATTGGTTAATGAAATAGGATTTCAGGTCCTTGACATAGGCCTTTTCTTTATCCATATTATCCAGAGCCATATCCAGAGCTTTCTCCATACCCAAAATGTTGTGGTAAGGTTCGGTTCCGGCGCGAAAGCCACGTTCTTGGCCTCCTCCAACAATAAAGGACTTCATCCCCGTATTCTTCCGTATGTAGGCAAAACCAACACCTTTTGGCCCATGAAATTTATGAGCGGCTGCGGTTAAAAAATGGATTGGCAATTCGGCCACATTCCAGGGGTAATGACCCACAGACTGAACTGTATCAGAATGAAAATATGCCCCGTGTTGTTCACATAGCTCAGCTACTTTCTGAATATCACAGATGGTGCCGATCTCATTGTTGACGTGCATAAGACTCACCAATGCCTTCTTAGGCGAGGCGCTGAGTTTATTTTCAAGATCGCTCATCAAAGGCTGCCCTTCAGAATCCACATCGATAAACTCTAGTTCTACCGCAGTCTCTTCCGCCAGCATTTCGGCCGTGTGCAAAACCGCATGGTGCTCAATCTTGGTGGTTAAAATTCGCTCTACCTGCAGATCTC
>CAZLGZ010000106.1:0-6069 GCA_964558965.1 uncultured Flavobacteriaceae bacterium | reverse complement strand
AAAACCGCATGGTGCTCAATCTTGGTGGTTAAAATTCGCTCTACCTGCAGATCTCGGACAGCACAGCGCAAAATCATATTATCGGCTTCCGTACCTCCTGAGGTAAATACGATTTCAGAAGCCTGAGCACCCATATGCGCTGCAATGCTCTTGCGTGCTTTTTCAATGGCTGACTTGGCACTGCGGCCGAAGGAATGGGTGGAAGAAGGGTTTCCATAACACTCCTGTAGGGCTTGCGTCATAACGGCAATCACCTCATCCCGAACGGGAGAAGTTGCAGCGTTATCTAAATAAACCTTCTTTGTCATGTGCAGGTGTTTAGCGGAAGGTAAAAGTATTATTTTTCCACAAATAGTCGCCCCTGAGATTGCAACCGAAGTAGCGAAGTTTTACTTTTGAAGCTATGAGAAAACGTATTCTTGTGACCTTTTCCTTCCTCGCCCTACTGGTTGCGGCTTGTGACGACGGAAATTTACAAATCGAAACCCTCGATTTTGACAGTGTCTCAGCCGAGAGCTGCGATAGCCCCATTACCACCTCAACCTCTATTTTTTTCAAGATCAATGGGGACGAAGTACTTATTCTGGACCTGGCCTCCGGCTTACTTGCCAATCAAGTGACTGAAGCCCCTCGTACAAGTAGCTTTCCGACAAACAGTTCTCTTACTTATCGGATTTTTAACGGTTCGGTTTCTAGCAGTTACTTCTGCGATGATATTCCCCCGATCAGTCCGGTTGTGATTGAAGAAATTCAAGCTTCCTCAGGAACGGTGATGGTTTCAACCAGCTCCGAAGACGGAATCACTTTTACCCATACGATCGAACTGGAAGGTGTTACCTTGCTCAATGGCACCAATGAGCGCATTACCGATTTGAGCATTAATGAGTTTGGGACAGTTACGACGACCAACTAAATAGCTAGTAATCCTCTCTTGCATTTTGGTAGAGATACACTTCTGTTGCTCCCCAGCCGTATTTTTGAAAGTCAGCCTCGTAGTGTCGTATTCCACTGTATTTCTTCAGTAAAAAACCCAACTCAGTCTTCAGTACTCCCTGCCCTACACCGTGGATGAATACCACTCGCTGAATTCTTTTTGAGATGGCAAAGTCCAGTTGCCTTTTGGCGGTGTCTAATTGCAGGTTAAGAATATCAAAAGGATCCATCCTGTCCGCCTCAGGGTTGAGGTGATGCGCATGCAGATCAACTTCCAAGGCTGGAACTTCCTTCTTGGGTGTTTTAGGACTCCGGTTCTTCTTTAAGGGGGCGTCTTTGGCATTCTTGGATTGGGCGGCCTGAAAATTGCTTACCTGGAAGTCTTGACCCAACCGAATTAATTGGTCCGAAGTGTACTCCAACTCAAAGCCCTCGTCCAGTTCGACCCTGACCTGATCTCCCTGAATCTCAAGAACAACTCCTTGGAGGGCTTCGTCCAATACCTCTACGCGATCTCCAACGGTCAAACTTCTCATGGCCTTGCTTTATTGCTTCAGGTTAAATGCAAAAATAATAGTATTTTAACCTAGTAAACTGACCAATCATGTCCTGCACTTGCGGCGCCGCACCATTAATAAGCGAAGCCACTGTCTTATTAGGGATTTCCCTGGAGAAGTATATGCTTCCCTGTCAAACCAAAGCGATGCTGGGTTTTGACTGTCCAGGATGTGGGATTCAACGATCCATTCAGTTTTTAGTCAACGGAGAGCTTTGGCAAGCATTTAAGATGTACCCGGCCATCTATCCGATGATCGGTTTTTTTCTTGCGTTACTGATTAATCTTATTAAACCAAAGGCCATCCCTCAAAAAGGGGTTATTATTCTGGCCTTTAGCACAATAACCTTAATACTAGCAAACTTTATTTATAAACTTTTCCTCTAAACTCACATTATGGAACAACAAAAATTGCCCAATGCCACCACCGCCCTTATCCTGGGGATCGTCTCTTTTATCTGCTGCTGCTTCAGTAATGGTATCGGAGGGGTCATCATGGCGGGGATTGCCTTATTTCTGACAAAGAAAGACACCTCAACCTATAACGAGAACCCAGAGCTCTATACCAATTTTGGCACGGTAAAAACGGCTAAAATCATTTCTTGGATTAGCATGGTCATCTCGCTAATCATTGTAGGAATCTTGGTCTTCCAAATCATTGAAGCTGGAGGAATTCAAGCCTGGTACGAGCAATCTCAAGAACAACAACGTGAAATTCTGGAGCAATTCGGTATTGAATTAGATTAAGCCTATGGAAACCAATAACCCAGCTGTAAGACCGCCGAAGCCAAGTAATTATTTGGCCTTGGCCATCATCACAACAATTTTGTGCTGCCAGGTGACTGGAATTGTCAGTATCATCTACGCTGCCAGAGTGAATGAGCTCTACGAAAGAGGTGAGTATTCTGAAGCCGAAAGGGCTTCCAAAAACGCCAAAATTTGGGGACTGGTCGGGATAGGCCTTTTTGTCGTCATTATGGTGGTTTATCTCGCCATCTTTGGGTTTGCCATTTTCGCAGAAGCCAGTAACGGTGATTTCAACTTTTAAGAAAAGTTGGTTAACAATAGGAATAGGAGTGCTGGCCCTGCTGGCACTCCTACTCTTTTTTAAGGTCAATCCTGAAGGAAACACATTTTTCCCGAAGTGCCCTCTGCATCAGCACACAGGAATCTACTGTTCGGGCTGCGGGAGTCAACGCGCTATTCATGACTTGCTCAATGGGCAGCTAATGGAAGCCGCTTCACATAATGCTCTCCTGCCTTTGGCGCTCCTTGCCCTCTTCCAGCACTACAGTCTGAAGGGTATGCGTTTACTCAGGCACCCAAATACAGAAAAGGTCCGCCTCTGGGCCGAAAACCAAAAAAGCTGGTTAACCCATCGCTACGCGCCTCTGGTCATACTCGTCTTAGCGCTGGGCTTCATGATCCTGCGCAACTTGCCTTTTGAAAGTTTAGAATTTTTGCGGCCTTAGTTTTAATTGGCCACTTCGGAAATGAATTTAAGTCGGTACAAGCGAATCTCTTCGTCTTCGTACTCTCCTTCAAATTCATCAACGGCCTCCTGAATAGAATCGGTTTCGGCCTCTAGAAAATACTCGTGGATTTCTTCTTGTTGGTCCTCATCCAGGATTTCGTCAATCCAATAGCCCAGATCCAACTTCGTTCCACTAAAAACAATTTGCTCCATGGCTTTGATGAGTTCGTCATGCCCTAAGCCTTTGGCATCGGCGATATCATCCAGCGGTAGTTTGCGGTCGATGTTTTGAATGATATAGAGCTTTAAAGCAGAATTGGCCCCTGTACTTTTGACTACCATGTCTTCGGCTCGCTCTATGCCCTTTTCTTCAACGTATTTCTTAATCAAATCGACAAAAGGGGCTCCGTACTTCTTGGCCTTACCTTCTCCTACCCCATGTACGGCCTGAAGTTCTTCCATAGTGATCGGGTACTTCGAAGCCATATCTTCTAAGGAGGGATCCTGAAAAATGACAAAAGGAGGAACTTCTCGTTTTTTGGATTCACTCTTGCGCAAATCTTTTAGGAGATTCATCAGATCCCGATCCAAAGCGCCACCAACTCCTACAGGAATGGGTTTATCAGCCTCTTCTTTGGAAGGAAACTCATGATCTCGGGCCATGGTGAAGCCTTCGGAAGAAGCGTAAAAGTCCTTACCGTTTGGCGTTATTCGAAGAACCCCATATTGCTCAATATCTTTTTTCAGAAGACCTGCGACGAGCATTTGGCGGCACAGGGCCATCCAATAGGATTCCTCTTTTTCTTTACCCAGCCCAAAATAATCCTGACCCTCTATTTTTAAAGTACTGATTAGAGAATTCAACTGACCCACCAAGATTTTAACCACCTCACGGCTTTTGAATTTTTCTTTGGTCTGAAGAATGACCTCCAGTAGCTTACGGGCCTCTGGCCCTGCCTCTTCCTTCGGTTTTGGATTACGGGCGTTATCGTCCATTTCGGCCCCATCTCCATGCACGGCGTCGTACTCCTCGCCGAAATAATGAAGGATGAACTTACGGCGTGACAAAGACGTTTCGGCATAAGCGACGATCTCTTGCAACAGCGCTTGCCCTACTTCTTGCTCAGCGACCGGCTTGCCCGACATAAACTTTTCTAGCTTCTCGATGTCTTTGTAAGCATAAAAAGCTAAACAATGACCTTCTCCCCCATCTCTTCCCGCCCGACCGGTTTCCTGGTAATAGCTTTCAATACTCTTGGGCATATCGTGGTGGATAACAAAACGAACATCGGGTTTGTCAATTCCCATTCCAAAGGCAATGGTGGCCACGACTACATCCACCTCCTCCATCAGAAACATATCCTGATAGCGAGAGCGGGTTTTGGAGTCAAAACCAGCGTGGTAAGGCACTGCGCTAATCCCATTGACCTGAAGAACCTGAGCCAATTCCTCAACGCGCTTACGGCTCAGACAATAGACGATACCGGATTTACCACTGCGCTGTTTGATAAAACGAATAATGTCGGCGTCCACCTGGCGAGTCTTGGACCGTACTTCGTAAAAGAGATTGGGTCGATTAAAGGAAGCCTTAAATACCTGGGCGTCGTTCATGCCCAAGTTTTTGATAATATCTTCTTGAACTTTAGGTGTTGCTGTGGCTGTCAATCCAATCAGCGGGATGTCTTGTCCCAGACGATTGATGATGTTGCGCAGATTCCGGTATTCCGGTCGGAAGTCATGCCCCCATTCTGAAATACAGTGGGCTTCATCGATCGCGACAAAAGAAAGCGTGACTTTTTTAAGGAACTCCACATTTTCTTCTTTGGTCAGGGATTCTGGGGCGACATAAAGCAATTTGGTCTTCCCATCCAGAATATCTTCACGAACCTGCTTGATTTCGGCCTTGGTCAAGGAGGAATTCATCACATGAGCGATTCCGTGCTGTTCGGACAGGCCTCGAATCGCATCCACCTGATTTTTCATCAAGGCAATCAAAGGTGAAACCACAATGGCTGTGCCTTCTTTCATCAAAGCAGGCAGTTGGTAGCAAAGGGACTTACCCCCGCCTGTGGGCATAATGACAAAGGTATCTTGTCCTGCCAATACACTTTCAACCACCCCTTGTTGCAACCCTTTGAATTCAGAGAATCCAAAGTGCTGTTTCAAAGCCTGATGCAAGTCTGTCGATGTAAGACCCATAGTCTATTCTGAAATCGATCGTTTAGAGACTAACGCTAAAATAGATTTATACGTATTTTCCTACAAATAAGAAAAAAACCGCCAGCAGCGGTCAAAGCCCTCAATTGATTAATTTTGTAAACTAAATATAAGACAAACTTTTAGTTCGACTTGCCTACTCAACCTGCAAAAAACATTATCGAAATCGGGAGAAGAACCTTCACCCAGGAATCAGCCGCTCTGATCCGACTCAGTAAACTGATCGACGAGTCTTTTGAAAAAGCGGTTCTCGCGATGAAGGCTTGCACCGGTCGGGTGGTAATCACTGGTATAGGAAAAAGCGCTTTAATCGGGAACAAGATTGTCGCGACGCTCAACTCCACGGGAACCCCGGCCGTCTTTATGCATGCAGCCGAAGCCATTCACGGAGATTTGGGAACGGTACAGAAGCCCGATGTGGTGATTTGTATTTCGAATAGCGGGAGTACGGAAGAAATCCGTATGCTCATTCCCCTGATCAAAAGAGGAGGCAATTTGTTAATCGGTATGACTGGTCGTGAAGACTCCCCCTTGGGTCAACAGTCGGATATTCGCTTATATACCCATGTGGAAGAAGAAGCCTGTCCACTGAACCTGACCCCGACAACCAGTACAACCGCTCAACTGGTCATGGGAGATGCCTTGGCCATTGCGCTTTTGGAACTGAGAGGATTTGGTGCGGAAGACTTTGCCCATTACCATCCGGGAGGAGCTTTGGGTAAAAAACTGTATCTGCGGGTTGGCGATATTTCTTCTAAAAACAAAAAGCCCCAAGTCGAAGCCGATACTCCGATCAAGAAGGTTATTGTAGAAATCTCAGAAAATATGCTGGGGGTGGTTGCGGTGATGGATCAGGAGCAAATCATTGGCATCATTACTGACGGAGATG
>CAZLGZ010000105.1:4675-9215 GCA_964558965.1 uncultured Flavobacteriaceae bacterium | reverse complement strand
AAAATGTGGAAATAATTCTTCTATATTTGAGTTGTCATACATAAAGAAGACGTTTTCAATGACCAATTTGATCGGGCAATACGACTGCAAGGCCGATGCCAAGGGAAGGGTATCTCTTCCCGTGGGATTAAAGACCCAGTTGTTGCCTGTGCTCGAAAAAGGCTTCGTGATTAAGCGATCCGTTTTTCAGCAATGTCTCGAGTTGTATCCCCGCGAAGAGTACGATGAATTAGTCAAAAGAGTACGTGCTAAGAGCAGGGTGCACCGCAAGTATGATGCGTTCTTGAGAAATTTTGTTGCGGGCACGCAGGTGGTAACCATCGAAGAGAATGGTCGCTTACAGATTCCAAAGAACCTCGTTGAGTTCGCTGGAATCGCCAAAGAAGTAGTGCTCAGTTCGGCCATTGACCGAATTGAGATTTGGGACAAAAGCAAGTATGAATCCATTCTTCTTGAGGGTCAAAACAATTACGCTGACCTGGCGGAAGAGATATTCGCCGACGATGTCTGATTATCATCATCCGGTACTGCTGACGGAGTCCTTGGATGGGCTTGATGTCAAGCCGGAGGGTGTTTATGTCGATGTGACGTTCGGTGGGGGAGGGCACTCTCGCGCTTTGCTCGATCGACTGGGACCTGAAGGAAGGCTTTACGGTTTTGATCAAGATGCCGACGCGGCTCGCAACACGATAGATGACGATAGGTTTCAGCTGGTTCAGGCCAACTTTAAGCATATCAATAGGTTCTTAAAATTTCATGGCGTCCAGCAGGTGGACGGAGTCTTAGGTGACTTTGGCGTTTCGTCTCACCAGTTTGACACCCCGGATCGGGGGTTTTCGACTCGCTTCGACGGCGAGCTGGACATGCGGATGGATGCGACCCAAGGTCAGAGTGCTGCAGATGTTGTTAATGAATACAGCGAAGCGGAGCTGATTCGGGTTTTTCGGGACTATGGAGAATTGCGTCAGGCGCCAAAACTGGCCCGAATGCTGCTCAAGGCTCGAACCCAAAAGCCTATTTCGACCACCCTGGAACTCCGGGAGTTGTTGGAAGGGGGTATCCCTAAGCACAAAGTCAACAAGGAATTGGCCCAGCTTTTTCAGGCGCTCCGAATAGAAGTAAATGATGAGGTGGGGGTGCTAAAAACCTTTTTGCAGCAACTGCCTCAGCTGGTGAAAGTCGGAGGACGTATTTCGCTGATCTCTTACCATTCATTAGAAGATCGGTTGGTAAAGCGATTTATCCGGGATGGAAAGTTCGAAGGAGAGGCAGAAAAAGATTTCTACGGAAATCAACTGGTCCCTTTTAAAAAAGTAGGAGGCCTCATCGTCCCTAACCAGGACGAGATCAATCAGAATAACCGGGCGCGCAGCGCCAAACTCAGAATAGCCGAACGAACGACATGGTAAAGGAAGGACTTCTAGACATACTCAAAGGAAATTTCCTGGTCAGTGATGAGGCGTCCAAGAACTGGCGCTTCTTACTCTTCGCTTCTGTTTTGGCTGCTTTGATGATTGCCAGCAGTCACCAAGCCGATAAAAAAGTACATCACATAGCGGATTTGACCCAGCAGGTCAAAACCCTAAAAAGCACACAAGTAAAACACAAAAGAGAAATCCAGCAGTTGCTGTTGGAGTCCCGATTAAAAGAGGAGTTGGCTCCGATTGGATTGGGTGTTCCAGAGCAACCGCCGGCCAAGATTCAAATTGTCAGTCAACCTTAAAACAGCCGAAGAGAACACTTAATGGCAATAACCGAAAAACATATCAATACGCGTCTCTATCTGGTGGCGGTTCTGTTTTTGCTCTTCTCCATGACCATCATCGTGCGGCTGATGGAGATTCAGATGATTCCCAAAGAGGAACTCGGCAAAATTCCGGAAAGCCGTATCCGGTCGGTGGTCAAAGTGCAGCCGAACCGCGGTGACTTGTTCTCGGAAGACGGTCATGTCTTGGCGGCTTCAGTCAATAAATACGATCTGTTTTTTGATCCGGTGAATCCTAAGCCGGCTTCTTTCTTTAATGACAATATTGGACCACTCTGTGATTCCATTGCCAAGGTCACCGGGCAATCCGCTGACAAATTGGTCATGCAGTTTCGCAAAGCCCGTGCCCGCAATGATCAGCACGAAGTTCTCATGCTCAATGTCGATCACCAGATGTATGAGCGTTTCAAAACTTTTCCGCTACTGAATAAAGGGATGCAGGGTGGATTTAAGTTTGAGCCACGGGTAGAGCGGGTATATCCTATGAATCCCCTGGCAGAGCGAACGATCGGAAAAGAGATTCGCAACGATGATGGGACCTATATCCGCGTCGGACTGGATGGAACTTTGGGTCGGGATTACCTGGAAGGGGTTGAAGGACGCCGCCTAAAACAAAAAATTTCGAACAAACTCTGGAAGCCTATTGGGTCGGAGTATGTGGTAGAATTACAAGAGGGGAAGGACGTTGTGACCACCCTCAACATGCATATGCAAGACATTGTGCACCATGCCTTGAAGGAGCAGCTGGTGGCCAAAAATGCAGAACACGGTACCGCAATCCTGATGGAAGTCCAAACCGGAGAGGTTAAAGCCATCGCCAACCTCGGTTGGGACGAGTACCGCAAGGATTATACAGAGAAGAAAAGAAATTACGCGGTGTGGGAGCGCTACGATATTGGATCAACGGCCAAGCTGGCCTCCTTGCTTATCGCCTTGGAATCCCAGGTGGCCGACAGCAGCACTGTATTTGATACCAACGGCGGTAAATACCGTATTCCCGGGAAGACCGTCGAGGATTCGCACCGAGGCGGTTACGGAAAAATCAGCCTGGGTCGAGGCTTTGCCGTGTCTTCAAACACCGTCTTTGCGCAATTGATTCATGAAAACTTTAAGGACCAACCCAAGGAGTACCTCAAACGCCTTGGTCGTTTGGGAATGACGAGTTCTCTTGGGGTGCCGATTGAAGGGGAGTCGGAGCCGCTATTGCGTTATCCTGGCGAATGGGGATGGTCGGGCATTACTCTGGCACAGATGGCTTACGGCTACGAGATTCAGCTGACACCTTTACAAGTACTGGCCTTTTACAATGCAGTGGCCAACGACGGCGAGCTTATTCGTCCTCGCTTTATTAGTGAAACCCGAGAGAAGGGACGCCTGGTCAAGCGCTACAAAAAGCACGTATTAAAAAAGAAGATTTGCGGCCCCAGTAGTTTGAAGGTGGCTCAACAGCTCCTTCGGGATGTGGTCGAGAAGCCCTACGGGACGGCAAAGAATATGCGAACCGAGGTGGTTAGCATTGCCGGAAAGACCGGAACCAGCGAGATTAACTATACCACCGGTGATAAAAACGACCTGGAGTACATCGCGTCCTTTGCGGGCTATTTTCCGGCGGAAGCACCTCGCTACTCCTGTATTGTGGTGATCCACAAACCCAATAAAGAGGGCAAGAAATACTACGGGGCCGATGTAGCAGGGCCTGTTTTCAAAAAGATAGCCGAGAAGATCAGTACCCATTACCAAGACGAAATGTTGTGGGAGGAAGGCGAGATCTCGGAACCTGCCTTGGAAGATGACTACGCTTCCTATTTCGCAATGGCAGAAAAAGAACTAAAACGCATTCCGGATTTGACGGGCATGAGCGGAATGGACGCTCTTGCTCTTCTCGAAAACCTGGGCGTAAACGTGGTGATTAAAGGCCACGGAAAAGTAAAAGAACAGTCTGTAAAGCCGGGAACACCGGTAGACCGAACCCGAAAAATTGAATTGAAGCTCTCTTGAAAGTACTGCGCGACATATTGTATGGTGTAAGCCTGGACGCTGTTTCCGGTGATACGGCCGTGGAGATTGCGGAGGTGCAATTTGATTCACGACGCGTCGGAGATCAAGATGTCTTTGTGGCGGTTCGAGGCTTGGTTTCGGATGGACACGACTATATCAGTAAAGCAGTAGAGCTGGGAGCTCGGGCAATTGTCTGTGAAGAAGTTCCTGAGCAAACTGTGGAGGGAGTGACCTATGTGCAGGTCAAGCATTCTGCCACGGCTTTGTCCATTATGGCGGCCAACTTTTACGACAATCCTTCAAAGAACTTGAAGTTGGTCGGAGTAACAGGCACCAATGGTAAAACCACCACGACCACCTTGCTTCACGAGCTCTTTCACAGCGCAGGTTATTCAGTAGGTTTGATATCGACCATCAAGGTGTTGGTCGGTACAAAGGAATACCCGGCGACCCATACAACACCCGATCCCTTGTCGATCAATAAATACCTGAGCATGATGTGTGGGGCAGGAGTTGAATTCTGCTTTATGGAAGTCAGTTCTCATGGAATTGATCAAAAGCGCATTGAGGGTCTGCATTTTGCAGGAGCGGTTTTTACCAACCTCACCCACGACCACCTGGATTACCACGGCAGCTTTGCCGCCTACCGCGACACCAAGAAAAGACTCTTTGATCAGTTGCCGAAAACTGCTTTCGCTCTGGTCAATACCGATGACAAAAACGGCTTGGTGATGATGCAAAACACCCGAGCTCGCAAGCTTACCTATGCCTTAAAAG
>CAZLGZ010000105.1:0-4665 GCA_964558965.1 uncultured Flavobacteriaceae bacterium | reverse complement strand
GCGGATTACCGGGCACAGGTACTCGAAAGCCAGTTTAACGGGCAGCTGATCAAGCTCGATGACAACGAGGTTTGGAGCAAGCTCATCGGACAATTCAATGCCTACAACCTTTTGGCGATCTATGCCGTCGCCGATCAGTTGGGCCTAGACAAAATAGAAACCTTGCGATTGATCAGCGAATTAGAAACCGTTGATGGTCGCTTTCAATACTTTATTTCACCCCAGAAAATTCAAGCGATAGTTGATTATGCCCATACACCGGATGCGCTTAAAAATGTACTGGTAACCATCAGTGCATTGAGGACTGGAAATGAAAACGTCATCACCGTAGTGGGGTGTGGTGGTGATCGTGACCAATCTAAGCGTCCGGTTATGGGTCATATCGCTTCTGAATTCAGCGATAAAGTGATTTTTACTTCGGATAACCCCCGAAGCGAACCCCCCAGAAGCATCATGGATCAGATGGAAGCAGGTGTCGAAATTCAAAACAAGAAGAAGGTTTTGATGATCGAAGACCGGCGTGAAGCCATCAAGACCGCATGTAGTTTGGCCCAGGATGGCGACATTGTTTTGGTTGCCGGAAAAGGGCACGAGACCTACCAAGAGGTTCAAGGCGTACGGACGGAGTTCGATGACTACAAAGAAATCATCCAAATCTTATCCAACTAGTTATGCTGTATCACCTCTTTGATTATTTAGAACGCGTATACGAGCTGCCCGGAGCAGGACTTTTTAAGTTCTTGTCTTTTCGAGCGGGTTTGGCAGTTTTGATTTCTCTATTGGTTGGAAGTGTGTATGGAAAGAACATCATCGCCTACTTGAGTAAACAACAAATCGGGGAGCAAATCCGCGATTTGGGATTGGCTGGACAAGCCGAAAAGGCGGGTACGCCAACCATGGGTGGGATCATTATTATTCTATCGACTTTGGTTCCTGTCTTGTTGCTCGGGGATTTAACGAATATTTACGTTTGGTTGTTGATCGTCAGTATGTTATGGATGGGTGTCATCGGTTTTATCGACGACTACATCAAGACCTTCAAAAAAGACAAAGAGGGGCTTAAAGGGCGGTTTAAAATTCTTGGTCAAGTGGTGCTTGGTCTGGTGGTTGGTCTGGTGATGTACTTTCATCCCTCTGTGACCATCAAAGAAAATGCAACAGGGACTTCCACTCAAACGGAGGTGGTTACCGAAGGGTCTAAATCCTTGAAGACCAACCTTCCTTTTTTCAAAAACAACGAGCTCGATTATACAGACTTGATCAGCTGGATTTCTCCAGAAATGGAGCAGTACGCGTGGTTGATTTTTATTCCGGTGGTCATCATCATCGTCACGGCCGTCTCGAACGGTGCTAACCTAACCGATGGAATTGATGGTTTGGCTGCGGGATCCTCGGCCATTATCGTGATTACCCTGACTCTTTTTGCCTGGGTTTCGGGGAATGTCCTCTTTTCGGATTACCTCGATATCCTCTATATCCCGAACGTGGGGGAGTTGGTGATTTTTACCGCGGCTTTTGTTGGAGCGTTGGTTGGATTTTTATGGTACAATGCTTATCCGGCCCAGGTTTTTATGGGGGATACGGGAAGTTTGACCATCGGTGGTGTTATCGCCGTGATCGCCATCATTGTTCGCAAGGAATTACTGATTCCCATTTTGTGTGGAATCTTTTTCGCTGAGTCCCTATCGGTGATGATACAAGTGGGCTATTTCAAGCACACCAAAAGAAGATTTGGAGAAGGGAAGAGGGTCTTTTTGATGGCTCCCCTTCACCATCATTTTCAGAAGAAAGGCTATCACGAAAGCAAAATCGTGACACGGTTTTGGATTGTGGGCATACTGCTGGCCATTGTCAGTGTAGTAACCCTTAAAATTCGCTAGCCATGCGGTTGGTGGTGCTCGGCGCTGGAGAGAGTGGTGTAGGTACCGCTCTGTTAGGAAAACAAAAAGGATACGAGGTGTTTGTATCGGATGCCTCAGAGATCCAAGAAAAATACAAGAACGTTCTTTTACATCACGGGATTGATTTTGAAGAGAAACAGCATACAGAACCGCTGATTCTTTCGGCCGATGTGGTGATGAAATCACCGGGTATTCCTGATCGAGTGCCCTTGGTGCAGGCCCTTTTAAAGAAGGGGGTTGCCGTGGTTTCTGAGCCTGAATTTGCCGCTCAGTTTAGCGATGCCCAATGGATCGCTATTACCGGGACGAATGGGAAGACCACCACGACCGAACTGACCTATTACCTGCTGGATGCAGCGGGTTTGTCTACCGCCAAGATGGGCAATGTAGGGATCAGTATGGCGGGGCAGGTGGCTAAAGGAGACTTTGACTACGGAGTACTCGAGATCAGTAGCTTTCAGCTCGACGGGATACGGGATTTTAGACCCCATATCGCAGTGATTACCAATATCACACCAGATCATTTGGATCGCTACAACTACGAGTTTGAGAACTACATCGCTTCTAAATTCAGAATCACCCGCAACCAAAAAGAAACCGATTACCTGATCTACGATTATGACGATCCGGTGATTCGGGAAGGATTAAAAAAATACCCGACTCGGGCTACCCCAATCCCTTTCTCCGTGAAAGAAAAATTGGAGCAAGGGGCTTACTTAGAAAACGGAATGATTCGGTTTTCTGTGAATGATAAAACAATGGATATGGACGCAGGACTTCTGCCTATTGAAGGATTACACAACAAGAAAAACGCCATGGCGGCAAGCATTGCTTCGCTCTTGGTCAATGTGCGTAAAGAAGAACTCAGAAAGAGCATTCAGCACTTTCAGGGGGTACCACACCGTCTTGAAAAGGTATTGCGTATCGGTGGGGTGGAGTACATCAACGACTCTAAAGCAACCAACGTAAATGCTTGTTACTATGCCCTGGAAGGCATCAAAAAACCCATTGTTTGGATTGCCGGCGGGGTAGATAAAGGCAACGACTACATGGAACTCATGCCTTTGGTACGGGAAAAGGTAAAAGCCATCATCTGTTTGGGGATGGACAATACGAGCCTGGTGGACACCTTCAGCCCGGTGGCTGATCTCATGGTCGAGACCTATTCTATGGAAGAGGCGGTCAAGGTCGCCAATAAGGTGGCTCAAAAAGGCGATACCGTCCTTTTGTCACCGGCCTGCGCCAGTTTTGACCTTTTTAAAAATTACGAGGACCGCGGAGAACAATTCAAAGCGGCCATCCGAAAACTATAGAACAGAACACGAGAACGCGAAAATGATTGGATTGATAAAAAGCTTGAAAGGAGATAGAGCCATTTGGGGACTGGTTGCCCTGTTGGCCCTCTTTTCGTTTTTACCCGTTTATAGCTCAACGACCAAGTTGGCCTTGATGGGGAACAAAACCAGCTTCGAGTTTCTGATGAAACACGGCTTGCTTTTGGTTTTGGGCTTTGGGATCATTTATGCGGTTCACCGTGTCCCTACACGCTATTTTAAAGGCTTGTCGATTATGGCTTTGCCATTTTCGATAGCCCTTTTGGTCTTGCCCTTGGCTATTGGTGCCACCTCGGAAGGGGAAAGTGCCAGCCGATGGATTGTCATGCCGGTGGTTTCTCTGCGTTTTCAGCCTTCTACTTTAGCTTCTTTGGTTTTGATGGTCTGGGTGGCGCGTTTTTTGGCCAGGACCAAGGATGAAACCATCAGCTTTAAAGACAGTCTTCTGCCCTTGTGGTTCCCAGTATTGGTTACTGTTGGGCTGATTCTTCCAGAGAACTTTTCGACCGCGGCAATTCTGATGACCTTGGTGTTGTTGCTTTGCTTTTTGGGTGGGTATCCGCTGAAGTATTTGGGAGCGATTTGTGGGACGGGCTTGCTGGTGCTCTCTATGTTTGTCTATACCCTCCGTATAACCCCAAAAGACGATCTTCCGGGTCGTGCCAAAACCTGGCAAACCCGAATCAATACCTTTTGGAATCCTGAAGAAGCCACTCAGGATGCGCAGCGACAGGCCAATTTCGCCAAAATCGCGATTGCCAATGGCGGCTTGGTCGGGAAGGGAGCCGGAAAGAGTGAAACCAAGAACCACTTGCCGCAGAGTAGTTCCGACTTTATCTATGCGATCATCATTGAAGAGTATGGCTTTTTAGGAGGCGGTCTGCTGCTCTTTATCTATATGCTCCTGCTGTTTCGCATCGTGGTTGTGGCCAATAGCGCCAAGACCATTTTTTCAAAATTATTAGTGCTTGGAGTGGGCTTGCCCATCGTTTTCCAGGCCTTGATCAATATGGCGGTGGTGGTGCAGTTATTCCCGGTTACGGGTCAGCCCTTACCGCTTATCAGTATGGGGGGGACCTCGATTTGGATGACCTGTCTGGCCATCGGTATCATTCTCAGTGCCAGTGATAAATCTGAAGTGGTTCCAACCCCAACCGAAAAATCCGAACACAATCCATTAGAAGTACTCAGTGGGCAGTTATAAGTTTCTCATATCAGGTGGTGGAACCGGGGGGCATGTTTTCCCGGCCATAGCAATTGGGCAAGAGTTACAGCGTCGGTATCCGGATGCTGATTTCTTGTTTGTGGGAGCCAAGGATAAGATGGAAATGGAAAAGGTGCCACAAGCTGGGTTTAAAATCCAAGGTCTTTGGATCAGTGGATTTCAACGCAAGCTGAGCTGGGCCAATTTGATGTTTCCGTTTAAGCTG
>CAZLGZ010000104.1:0-9299 GCA_964558965.1 uncultured Flavobacteriaceae bacterium | reverse complement strand
TTCCAGATCCGTATCGTTCCGTACATACCCCACCTTTAGCATCATCGCGTATAGTTCGAGTGATAAGTTGGAGAGTGCGCTAGCGAGTTCATTTTGACGAGAAAGCCATTGAGCTTGGGCAGTAAGCTCTTCTGCCCGGTCTGGAATACTTCTGGTAATGTACTGGGTCTCAATACTCTTTTCGAGTTCGACAATTTCGCTGGCGATGGTCTTTTCTTCATTATCCAAGGCCACCGTTTTGGCTTTATCCAGCAACTTTAGACTCTGTTTATAGAGGCCTTTTTGGTACAGAATAGTGGCAAAATCCAACTGTTCTCTAATTTGTACACGGGTATTCTGATGAGCAGGATTCAAACGTAAACTAACCAGGAGCTGCTTGTAGAGGTGCGCTTTAAGGTTAGAAAGCTGGGCTTTTTTGACGATTCCCTGATCGAGGATCATCTTCTCTTTATAGACTTTCATCTTATCCAATAAATTGAACAAAGCCAGGAATTTGGCGTCGGCATTCACCCCCAAGCGCCCAACATAGAGTTTGAACTGGCGCTTCTCGGACTTCGAGAGGGATTTAACCAGAATAAACAAGGGATCTTTTGGCGGGTTTGTCATCGTAATGAAAATCTATATAAAAAACTGTATGCCAGCGTCTTAAATAATCAAATAGGAGCTTTAGCCTCGTAATGCCAACGAAGTCCTCCACGGGCTCCCTATTGACTGCTTTACATTTGAAATTGCCTTTTAAAATGTCGACAAATGAGTAAAGATAAGGTACAAATCTTTGACACCACCCTGCGTGATGGGGAACAAGTTCCAGGTTGCAAACTGGATACCACTCAAAAACTAATCATTGCCGAACGACTGGATCACCTGGGCGTCGATGTGATTGAAGCGGGATTCCCGATCTCCAGTCCAGGAGATTTTCGCAGTGTAAGTGAGATTGCTAAACTCGTGCGCAACGCCACCGTTTGTGGTTTGACCCGATCGGTCCAGAAGGACATCGAGGTAGCCGCTGAAGCCATCAAACACGCCAAAAGACCTCGGATCCACACCGGTATCGGAACCTCTGAATCCCACATCAAATTTAAATTCAACTCCACTCAGGACAAGGTCTTGGAGCGCGCCGTAAACGCGGTCAAATTGGCCAAGAAATACGTGGAAGATGTTGAATTCTATGCGGAAGATGCCGGACGAACCGATAACGAGTATCTGGCCCGGGTTTGTGAGGCCGTGATCAAAGCAGGTGCAACTGTTTTGAATATTCCGGATACCACCGGCTATTGCCTGCCAGAGGAGTACGGTGCCAAAATGAAGTACCTCAAAGAAAATGTAACCGGTATTGACAAGGCCATCCTTTCCTGTCACTGCCACAATGATTTAGGGTTGGCCACGGCCAATTCTATTGCTGGGGTGATTAACGGAGCCCGCCAGATTGAGTGTACCATCAACGGCATTGGTGAACGCGCCGGAAATACCTCTTTAGAAGAAGTGGTGATGATTCTGCGCCAGCACCCAAATTTAAATCTCGATACTAATATTGACAGCAAGTTGCTTTACAGCACCAGTCAAATGGTTTCGCAGAAAATGGGTATGCCTGTACAGCCCAATAAAGCCATCGTCGGATCCAACGCTTTTGCGCACAGTAGTGGTATTCACCAAGACGGGGTAATCAAAAACAGAGAGACTTACGAAATTATTGATCCCGAAGATGTTGGGGTCAATCAATCGAGTATTGTCCTGACGGCCCGAAGCGGTCGTGCCGCTCTTGCCTACCGCGCCAAAAATGTAGGATACGAACTCACCAAACTTCAATTGGACGAAGTTTACCAGAAATTTTTGGAATTTGCAGATCGCAAAAAAGAAATTAATGACGAAGACATCCACGAAATTGTAGAGCAATCTGCAGTGGATGTAGAACGTGTAGCCTAATGAGTAAAACCTTATTCGACAAGGTTTGGGATGCCCACGTGGTCGACAGCGTACCCAATGGCCCTCAGATCTTGTATATCGACAAGCACCTCATTCACGAGGTCACCAGCCCACAGGCCTTTGCCGAGCTTGAACAACGCGGAATACCACTGTATAGACCTCAGCAGGTCGTGGCTACCGCAGATCACAATGTACCCACCTTAAATCAGCATTTGCCCATTAAAGATGCCCTGTCCCGAAAGCAGGTCGATCTTCTGAGTAAAAATTGCGAAAACCACGGGGTCACCCTTTACGGATTGGGACACCCTTACCAAGGAATCGTGCATGTCATGGCCCCTGAATTAGGGATCACTCAACCCGGGATGACCATGGTTTGTGGTGACAGTCACACCTCCACTCATGGGGCTTTTGGTTCTATTGCTTTTGGAATCGGAACCTCGCAAGTGGCTATGGTGTTTGCCAGCCAATGCTTGCTGCTCAACAAGCCCAAAAAGATGCGTATCAAGGTGGACGGCGACTTAAAAGATGGCGTAACACCCAAGGATGTGATCTTGTATATCATCGCTCAGCTGGGAACCAATTCCGGTACCGGATATTTTGTAGAATACGCCGGTAGCGTCTTTGAACAAATGAGCATGGAAGGCCGCATGACGGTATGCAATATGAGCATTGAAATGGGAGCTCGCGGAGGGATGATTGCTCCCGACCAAACCACCTTTGATTATGTGCAGGGTCGTGAGTTTGCACCTGAAGGGGCAGAATGGGAAAAGAAACTAGCTTATTGGAAAAGCCTCCCAACGGAAGAAGGGGCCGTATTCGATCAGGAGTACAGCTTCGATGCAGCGGATATTGAACCCATGATTACGTATGGTACAAATCCTGGGATGGGCATTCCTCTTTCGGGTACTATTCCAGAAAGTGGTGATCAAAATTTCGAAAAAGCCTTGAAATATATGGGCTTCAATCCTGGGCAAAGCCTGGTTGATCACCCCATTGATTATGTCTTTATCGGTAGTTGCACCAATTCGCGTATTGAGGACTTTCGACAGGCTGCAGCGGTTGTTAAAGGCCGGCAAAAATCCCCTGCGATTACCGCCTGGATTGTCCCAGGATCCCAGCAGGTAGCCAGACAGATCAAAGAAGAAGGCCTACAGGATATTTTTGAAGCGGCAGGGTTTGCCATTCGCCAATCGGGCTGTTCCGCCTGTTTGGGAATGAACGAAGACAAAATTCCTTCCGGAGCGTATTGCGTATCGACTTCAAACCGAAATTTTGAAGGTCGCCAAGGACAAGGGGCTCGTACTTTGCTAGCCTCGCCGCTCCTCGCCGCTCAAACCGCGATTGAAGGTAAACTTACTGAAATCAATTCCCTCGAACCGGCACTATGAAAAAATTGAATAAAATAGAGTCTTCAGCGGTTCCTTTACCGATTGAAAACGTCGATACGGATCAAATCATCCCGGCCCGTTTTTTGAAAGCGACAGACCGCGAAGGATTTGGTGAAAATCTTTTTAGAGACTGGAGGTTCAAAGCCGACGGCACTCCGCTCCCCGATTTTGTATTGAATCAAGAGACCTATACCGGTGAAATCTTGATTGCCGGAACGAATTTTGGCTGTGGTTCCAGTCGCGAGCACGCTGCTTGGGCCTTGGCCGATTATGGCTTTCGCGTTATTGTTTCGAGTTATTTCGCTGATATATTTAGAGGAAACGCCTTGAACAACGGAATTCTCCCGATTCAGGTAGAGGAAGAGATCTTGCAGAAGTTACTTGCCGCCACAACCGAAAACCCCAAGACAAGCTTTCGGGTTGATTTGGAAGAGCAAGTACTCGAAGCTCCGGACTTGGGAATCAAAGTCGATTTCGCTATCGACGATTACAAAAAGATGTGCCTGCTGAACGGATACGACGATATTGATTTCTTATTGAGTAAAAAAGACGAAATTCAGGCTTTCGAAAAAAGCCGAAGCCACTGATTCATGAAAAAAAAGATTGCCCTTTTACCCGGAGATGGTATTGGCCCCGAGGTGGTCAATGAAGCCGTTAAATGTTTGGACGCTATCGCCAGCAGATTCGGTCACGACTTTGAGTATACCGAAGCTCCTGTTGGTGCCATTGCTATTGACCAGACAGGAAATCCTCTGCCAGAATCGACATTGGAGGTTTGTCGCGAAGCGGACGCTATCCTTTTTGGATCCATTGGTGATCCCAAATACGATGATGACCCCACGGCTAAAGTTCGACCGGAACAGGGCTTGTTGCGATTGAGAAAAGAAATGCAGCTCTACACCAATATTCGTCCTGTGGAAGCTTATCCGGAATTGATCGATCAGTCTCCTTTGAAAAACGACCGTATTGCCGGAACAGATTTCGTGATTTACCGAGAATTGACTGGTGGGATTTACTTCGGAGAAAAATGGCTCTCTGAAGACCAGGAATCAGCCTCAGACCTCTGCCTGTATACGGCAGATGAAATCAGAAGAATAGGGCATTTGGCCTTTCAGGCAGCCGAAAAAAGAAGAAAAAAACTAACCCTTGTCGATAAGGCCAATGTGTTGGAAAGCTCTCGCTTATGGAGAAGAACCATCACCGAATTGGGCAAAGCGTATCCAGATGTTCAACTGGACTTTCTCTTTGTCGACAATGCGGCTATGCAAATCGTTTTGAATCCAAGTCAATTCGATGTAGTGCTTACCGAAAATATGTTTGGTGATATACTGTCGGATGAAGGAAGTGTAATTGCTGGGTCCATTGGACTCTTAGCTTCGGCTTCTGTCGGAGACAGCACGGCCTTATTTGAACCGATTCACGGTTCCTTTCCACAGGCTAAGGGATTGAACATTGCCAATCCGGTGGCTTCCATCCTATCGGCTGCCATGCTTTTGGATCATTTCAATATGACCGAAGAAGCCCTGGTGCTACGACAGGCGGTCTCTCAATCCCTAAAACAAGGGGTGGTCACCAGTGACCTCAAAAGCGGAAGCCCTTTTGGCACCTCCGAAGTGGGTGATTTTATCGCTGATTTTGCAGGAGACGATTCTGCCTCTGATAAACTCAATGACGAAAATATCGGCTTGGGTAAGTCGACTATTATTTAAGTTGTCCCTGAAGCTCTACGAGCGTTTCGTGGAATTCTTCCGTGAATTTTTGATACACTTCTCCGGTGGCCTTGCCATTGAACCCGGCATGGATTCGAATAGGCTTGTGGTTTTGATCCAAGAAAAGAATAGTCGGATAAGACCAGACGGAGCTCAACATGGGTAATTTCTGCTGCGCATCTTGCTTGTCTACTCCTCCATATTGAGCAAGAAGAATGGGGTAATCCATGGCCAGTCGATCTTGATGTCTTTTTAGCAAAGACAAAGCTTTCTCCTCTGGTTTAGCGTATTCAAAAGCCAGCGCCACAAAGGGTACTTCAATTTCCGGGTGCTCCTTGCGGTATTGAGCAACAAACTTAGACTCCTCCAAACAGTTCGGGCACCAACTGCCAATCAACTGAACCACTACAGGTTTTCCTTTAAACTCTTCGTCTTCCAGGCTTCTCAACTGCCCTTCGGTGTCTTTGAATGAAAATGCGAGTCGGTCATATCCGGGCAATAAATAGGTAAGGCTGTCGGGGGATGGCAATTCGTATTCGGCATTCTTCCAGGCGGTAAACTCACTGAGGTAGTGATTCCCCGAGTAAAACTTCCCTTTGAGACTGTCTCCTTCCATACCCGCTAAAAAGAGAAACTGGTGCGCCCCATCGAAGGTGCTCAACCACAAAGAGTCTTTTTTGACCTCTCCTTCCAGGTAACGGTAATCTCCCGTGGTCGTTCGAATGGTACCCGTTAAACGGGTTCCCTCTTGCGTCAATTCTGCAAGGGCGGGATAAGGTGATGGTGTTTCTGTTTCAAAGAGCGCCTGCCAGGACCCTTGAAAATTAGCATCCGATGGCTGAGCTTTAGCGAAAGTCAACTCACCAGGACTGGCATTAAAATTCAGTTCTCGCCCTAAATTGGGTAAAAGGTATTTTCCCCAGAGGGAATCCTTCGAATGGTTCAGATCAAAATGCGTTTCAAATACCGGAAATTCAACCTTGGCCTTTTCTCCAGCCAATTCCGCTACGTAGGAATCCAAGGTTTCCTCCGCGTTATTGAAGGTCATTTTCCAGCTTTCCCCTTCTTCTACTACCGCAAATCGAACAGGGAGTTTTTTTCCTTCCAGGACCTCCAGATACCCCGTCCACTTCCCGGTTTGGGGGGTCTTCTTCTCCTCTTCGCAGGAAACTAAAAGAAGTACGATGATCAAGAAAGAATAGCTCGAAAATGTAGCGAGTTTTTGTGCAGCAGATTTCATAGGAATACGTTGAACGGCTTTAGACGATAAACTTAGTCTTTTTATACAGGGAATGGTTGTTTTTTTTCGGTGGCTCTATCCTCTTCTTCGCAAGTGCATTCCTTATATTTGCGCGATATAGTTGACCCTGAGGTAAATTCCCATGAAAATTTCCTATAACTGGATGAAAGAAATGCTTCCCCTGAATTGGGAAGCTGAACAAACCGGAGAACTGCTTACCGATCTCGGACTAGAAGTAGAAGGCATTGAAGCCTTTAGCAGCGTCAAAGGCGGTTTGGAAGGAGTTGTAATCGGTAAGGTATTGGAATGCCAACAGCACCCCAATGCGGACCGTCTAAAACTGACCCAAGTCGATATCGGACAGGAGCAGCCTGTACAAATCGTCTGTGGGGCTCCCAATGTTGCCCAAGGCCAGACAGTTCCCGTTGCCACTATCGGTACCGAATTGTACGATGGTGAAGGCAATCCGTGGAAAATCAAAAAAGGAAAAATTCGAGGTGAATTCAGTCATGGAATGATTTGCGCCGAAGACGAACTGGGTCTTGGCGAAAGCCACGAAGGTATTCTTGTTTTGGAAGACCACTGGCAAGCAGGGACTCCCCTGAGGGAAGTATTTACTGTCGAAGAGGATCAGGTTTTTGAGATTGGGCTTACGCCAAACCGAGCGGATGCCATGAGCCATTTTGGTGTTGCTCGAGATTTACGGGCAGGGCTGGCATTAAAAAACGAAGACGTTACCTTGACCCCTCCTTCTATAAGTGCGTTCTCTGTAGACTCCCCTACCCACCCGGTAGAAGTACAGGTTGAAGATGCCGAAGGAGCTCCACGCTATGCCGGGTTGACCTTGACCAACTTAACAGTGGCCCCTTCTCCGACTTGGTTACAAAACCGCTTAAAGGCGATTGGCCTGAGTCCGATCAACAATATTGTCGATGCGACCAACTATGTGCTTCATGAACTCGGACAGCCCTTACATGCCTTTGATTTAGATAAAGTACAAGACCGGACCATCGTTGTAAAACGTCTTCCGGAAGGAACAACCTTTACTACCCTCGATGGGGTAGAAAGAAAACTATCGGCCGAAGATTTAATGATCTGTGATAGCCAGAAGCCCATGTGTATAGCGGGTGTTTTTGGTGGTCAATATTCAGGTGTGAGTGAGTCTACGACTTCAATTTTCCTCGAGAGCGCCTATTTTGATCCTGTTTCTATTCGTAAAACAGCCAAAAGACATGGCCTGAATACCGATGCCTCTTTCCGTTTTGAACGGGGAATAGATCAGGAGCAAGTGGTTTATGCTTTAAAAAGAGCGGCCTTGCTTATTCAAGAAATAGCGGGTGGTCAGGTGAGTTCTCCTGTCTTTGATCTGGAGGAACAGAAGGCTACGTCACACCCGGTTTTCTTGAATTACAGCCGACTTGACAGCCTTATCGGAAGCACAATCGATCGCGATGTGATCAAAAAAATACTTCCTCTTTTGGATATTCAAATTCAAGGAGAAAACGCAAAAGGCTTGGATCTACTCGTTCCTTTTTACCGAGTGGACGTCACCCGAGAGGTAGACGTTATCGAAGAGATCCTTCGCGTTTACGGTTACAATACCGTAGAAATTCCCGAGAAGATGACCTTTTCCGTGGCGAGCAGTAAATGGAGTGAACCCCATTTATTGGAAACCCAACTGAGTCAATTCTTGAGTGCACAGGGTTTTAATGAAATCCTGACCAACAGTTTGGAGCCTCTGGAAATGGAGAAGTTCCGAACGGCTCCTTCCAAAGAAGTGCAACTGCTCAACCCCTTGAGTTCCGATCTCGGCCGAATGCGAACCGAGGGTGCTGTTTCTGGCCTTCCGGTTCTACGCCACAACAGCAACCGTCAGCAAGACCATTTGTCTCTTTTCGAATGGGGAAAGACCTACCACAAAGTCAGTGACGAGTCCAAACAGGAATCTTATCACGAAAAGAAATACTTAGGTCTGTGGATGGCAGAGAAAGAAGCGTATCCCCACTGGAAATCCAGTGGCAAGACGGCGGATTACTACTCCCTTAAGGGACAACTAGAATCCCTGATGAACCGTATGGGTATTGCACTTGACACCCCTTCCTATGTGGAAGAAAAAGGGATATACAGCGATGGGCTGGAATGGAAAGTCAAGGGGACGACCTTGGCCCGGGTAGGAACTTTAGATCCTGCCTTATGCAAGCACTTTGACCTCAAATTGGAGGTGTACTACGCCGAAATCAACTGGGACCTTTGTCTGGAGCTTTTGGCTTCAAGAGATCAGATTCAGTACAAGGCCGTTTCTAAGTTTCCAACGGTTCGAAGAGACCTCGCTCTCTTGGTCGATCAGCAGGTGACCTTTGCTGATATTCAAGATCAAGCCCTGAAGGCAGAGAACAAAATCCTCAAATCAGTCGGTCTTTTTGATGTTTACGAAGGAAAGGAATTACCACAGGGCAAAAAGTCCTATGCGGTGCATCTGACCCTACAAGATGAAGGAAAAACCTTGACGGATAAACAGATCGACAAGAGCGTTCAGCGTATTACCCAAAGGCTTCAGAGCGAACTAAAAGCGGAATTGCGTTAATCGTAAGTTGGCGGCAAAATCAACCCATCGATGCCGTGCATCAATTGGTCTTCCTGTGTAGAAAGATCCGCCTGTGTAATTCGGGCCTTGTTCCCGTGGGAATCTACCAAGAGTATATCGAGCCCTTCCATTTTAAAATGAAGTCGATCCCCTAACAAGGTCGGGTAGCTCATTCTGCCCTTGTTTTTCGCTAAGTCATTCAGCAAACGGGAGGCGCTTAGTTTTCCAGCAACAATGTGATAGCGCAAGACATTTTCTAAAAAAGAGGGATCCTGACGATTGAACAGTTGCTGAAACTGTTCTTTGGGAAGATTCCAAAATACCTGATCAGCGGGAGCAAACAAGGTGTAGTCGTCCACCTTTTCCAGCGTGGCTGAAAGCTCGCTTTTGTTCAAGGCATTTAGTATCGTCTTATGGCTGTCCTGAGCCTGCAGACCAGTGGTCAGAGCAAACAG
>CAZLGZ010000103.1:3148-9378 GCA_964558965.1 uncultured Flavobacteriaceae bacterium | reverse complement strand
TATTAGTGGCATTCGTGCTTATGCCAGCCGTATTGGTCGCAATGTTGGTCGCATTTGTCGTGATCGCTGTGGTGTTGTTCGCGATATCTGTAGTATTGGTGACAATATTCGTCGCGTTTGTACTGATATCACTAGCATTCGTAGCGATGTCAGTCGTATTCGTTGCGATGTCAGTCGTATTCGTTGCGATATTTGAGGTGTTGGTCGCAATATTAGTCGTGTTGGCATTGATGGCCGTCGTATTTGCCGCGATATCGGCACTCTCCTCCAGACTCGAAAGATCTACCGTTGTAGAAGCACCATCTTCTATATCAATTTGGAGGATGTTACTTCCATCCAAGGTTGCTCCTATAAGATCCTGGTTATCGGTATTAACTCCCGCTGTAATTGTACTTAAAGGTACCTGTAGAGTACCTCCATTATCTGTAATCTCCAGATTAGCTCCGTTAACAGCAAAGGTGGTATTCAATTCATTCGTACTGTCGGTATCACCATCCGCAGCTACACTCGCGGCGACCTCATCGATAGCCCCCTGTACATCTGTAGCAGTAAGACCAGAGGTGGCCCCATCGTAGTTAATATTAGTAGCGCGTATATCAATGGTCGTTGCGGTACCCGCCTCATCCGTATAGGTAAAAGTCCCATCACCATTATTAGTAAGGGTAGATAATGCCTGAAGAGCAGAAAAATTGAGGAACAATCCGCCATCCGTTCCTGCCAAAATTGAGTTATTCGCATCTAGACTAATCAGGTTCTGACTCAAGGTACCCCCATTATCAGAAATTTCAATTGCCCCGGCGTTTAGCCCTATCCCGGTATTTAATTCATTATTTGGATCTGTATCCAAATCCGTATCAAGCTGTGCGTCTAAAGCATCTAATGCAGCTTGCACATCTGTTGCGGCCAATCCGGAAGCCGTATTATCAAAGGGAACTTCCGCAGCCGTCTGATTATCTGAGCCTGCGTTGTTCAATGCACTCAAATCAACGGTAAGGGTATTTCCATCTTCTATTTCTAAGGTTAGAATGGAAGTGGTATTGTCATACTCAAAACGCTGCAATTGCTGATCATCTGAAGATGTCAATTCCCAGGAATCTCCATCCCAGTAGTAGATAATACCTGTAGTGGTGTTAACATAAATGTCTCCAGCCTCTGATCCGGTAGGGGTTGCTTGGCCAGCAGTATTCACATCAGTACCACTCAGTACTTGGCAATCACACTGATCTTCGAGTGTCACCGTCGTTTGTGCATACGATACGCTTCCGACAAGGGCGAATAATAGGAAGGCTATATACTTTTTCATTCCAATGAATTTTTAGTCAAACAGGAAGTGGGTTTCGGATTTGATGCTTGCGCGGAACTTCCTGTACCCTACAAAATTAGATTTGACCTAAGGCTGAAGAAATTATTGTTGTGAAGTGGCCTGAAGACGGCATCTACTTCTTAAAAGATGAAGTTTGACAAGAAAAAAAAGGGGGAAATTGAGAAAAGCAGTTCGTCGATCAGACTAGGAATTACAAGCCTTAATAAAGGCTATCCCTACAAATAGAAAAGTCTACCCTTACGAATAAAGTGTCAGGATAGTAGATAGAGGAGTGTGTTTTTAAGAGGATTTTTCGCCTACTAAATGGCCAAGGAAATGGCCAACAAAACGAAAAAGAAAAGCACAAACGGCTTCGGGTTTGGAAGGGGGGTCGGAGACTTAGATAAAAGATACATTTTGGTATATGGATTGATTACTCCATATAAGTTCATTCATCTCTTTTTGCTTCCAAAAAGAAAGTTGTAAAGTAGGAATTTTAACACATATGGACCTACTTTAAAGAGGTGAACCCTAAATATCCTACTCAAAAATGAGGAACTCCGAGCGGCGATTCAATTGATGATCGGCACGCGAACACGGAACATCATTCTGGCATTGATTCATGATCTCCTGTTCTCCTTTCCCCTGACCGATCAGTCGGTCCCTGGCGATACCTTGCTCCGCGATATACTCGACGGTAGCATCCGCTCTTTTCTGCGATAACCACAAGTTGTAATCATCGTTTCCACGACTATCTGTATGAGATACCACCCTGATCTTTAAACTGGGAAAACGTTCCATAACCGCCACGATCTTTTGGATTTCAATCTCTGCATCTGGCCGAATATCGTACTTGTTCAAATCGAAGTAAATGGTATTCAAGGCCAACAACTTCCCTATATCCGCAGGTTCTGAAGGGTCTTGTTCTACCACAATAATTTCTGGTTCTAAATCAAAATTGAAATTATTATCACCCATCACCGGGTTGGCGACAAAAGTTTCTGCCGATTGATATTCTGGCATACTGACCCGAATAAAATTGCCTCGACCACAGAGTAACTTTATACGGTATACCCCGCGCAGGTCTGTTTTAGTTGTTCGAATAACTTCGTTTTCTTCATTGATTACTTCCACTGTTGCGCCAGCCAAAAGACGTTGGGTATTGCGGTCCCGTACCAGACCAAAAGCATAGCAGTTCAAATCCAGCGCCCTGTCTTGAACCAGCGGAATTATATCATCATTCGCTGCATCATTACCGCGGTTAGAGGCGAAGTATCCTGTTTGCTCTTCCGAATCGAAAATAAAAGAGAAGTCATCCTGTGGGCCATTCACCGGGCGACCTAAGTTGACAACTGCCTGATTCAATACATCCGTGTAGCGGGTTGCAAATAAGTCCAATCCCCCAAGTCCATAATGCCCATCCGAGGCAAAATATAAAACGCTGTCTGCACTGATAAAGGGGAAAGTCTCTCTTCCAGGAGTATTGATCGTAGGACCTAAATTCACGACTTCTCCAAAACTTCCGTCCTCCTTTATTTCTGTCTTGTAAAGATCAGAGGCTCCATATCCACCCGGTCGATCTGAGGCGAAAATCATGATCTTCCCATCCGGACTGAGAGCAGGATGCGCTGAAGAGAATTCGTCGCTATTCAAGGGGAGTTCTTCAATGGTCTCCCAATTCTCATTTTGCCATAACGCACGGTAGAGTTTTAGACGAATAATTCCCAGACTGTCTTTTCCACGGCGACCATCTTTCAAATTATTTCGCGTAAAATAAAGGGTTTGCTCATCCTTGCTCAAGGCAGAGGTCGATTCGTGCAGGCGAGTGTTGATTGCACCGCTGAGTTTAGGGGCTCTTTTTTCTGTTCCCGTTAAATCCGTTAGAGAATCAATTTGGTAAAGGTCCAAGAAATCATGATTATTCCAGGAGTGGCGATAACGGGCAAGATTGCCTGTATCCCGGTCCGAGGCGAACAGCAGCCCCTTTTTGTAGTAAGCCGGCGCAAAGTCGCTATACTTCGAATTATAAGGGAAAGTCCCCAAGGTATATCGGCCTGAATTTTTTTCGATCTGGGCCATATACTCTTCCTGGCTTAGCTCAAGGTTTTCATTGGCCTCTATTCTTCGAGCGTACAGCAACATGAGCTGCTCTGCACGATCGTAATCTCCCAAGGTCTTACACGTCTGTGCACAACGAAAATAATGTTCAGCCTCTGTTTCTTCCGGAAACTCTTCAATAAGGCGGGAATACATTCCATGCGCTTTATCGTATTGTGAATTGAAGTAATAGGCGTTTCCGAGTTTCTTCAGTAAATCGGCCGAAACAAAGCCCCTTTCGAGCACCTTTTGGTAGACGTCAATGGCTGGGCTAAAAGAAAAGCTTTCGTAACGCTCATTGGCTCTTTCCACTAATCGTTCAGCATCTTTGGCTTCCTTTTCTTCCTTGGTTTGTTCCTGGGCATTCACTCCAGAAGTCAGCAATAGCAAGCCGACCAGGCCGAAAGCAAAGGTTGTTTTAAGTCGTAGGATCATGGTCAGTGTTCGTTAAAAGAAACGTGGGGAAACTGTTCGTTGGAAACGCTTGAGTAATTCTACTCGTAAAAAGACTTCAAAGGACCCATCATTGAATTGCTGGGCTCCTAGTTCTGTAGTCTCACGGTCGTAAGCGACTCCTAGCATAATCTGTTCATTTAGTTGAAAGCCAGCCAGAGCACTCACCGATGCATCCCAGCGATAAGCCGCGCCAAAACTGAAGCGATCATTATACAGGAAGTTGGCTGATAAATCCAATTGGAGGGGTGCTCCTCCCACTACCTTGGTCAGCAATGCTGGCTTGAACTTGAATTCAGAATTCAAATCAAAAACATAACCCGTAATAAAGTAATAGTTCACCCGCTCTGCGGCTAAAAAGTTAGGACTGTTGGCGTCTTCTCCATTGTTGTCAAAGTACTCGGTCTCCAACAGATTTGGTGCCGAGAGTCCGGCGTAAAACCGGTCTGTGTGGTAGTAGAATCCTACCCCAAAGTTGGGCGAAAAACTATTGTCAATGTTATCCTGAACAACCACCTCGTTATCGAAGTTTCTCAACTTGGTGAAATCCAGATTGAGGAGGTTTCCACCGAGCTTCACCCCAAAAGACATCTTGGCGGTTTCACTGACATCGATGGTATAAGACAAGGCCAGGTCCAAATAGGTCTCCTGTACTACTCCACTACCAATGTTATCGTTGACCAATGAAATACCATACCCTACCCGACTGTTGCGTATTGGAGAATGAATATTAAAGGTCAAGGTTTCTGGCGCTCCTTCCAAACCAGCCCATTGTGATCGGTAAAGTCCAGCAAAACTCAATTGTCCTCGTGACCCGGCATAGGCTGGGTTAACACTTAAAGTATTAAACATGTATTGGGTGTACTGGGCGTCTTGCTGACTCCAAACAGCTGGAACCAGTGTCACCCCAAGTAGAATTCCCAAAATGGCTTTTTTCATCATAGCGTTTGTCTTATCGGCTGATATAGAAGTAAGATCGGTCGGTAAACTTGCCGCGTGCGGTCTCGTATTCAAAGATGTAGTAATAAACCCCAGAAGGCAGGTAATCGTTCACTGTAATAGTGGAACGTCCGCGTGAACGCCCATCAAATACATTACGGATGTTGTCGTAATCCGTTCCATCGTATACTTTGACCCCCCATCGGTTGAATATTTGCAGACGGTTGGCCAGTGTAAATCTCACTCCTCGAATAAACAAGAAGTCATTCTTACCATCGGCATTTGGAGTGACCAGTTGATTCACTTCAATGCCTCCATCAGGATCTAGAAAATCAGGGGTTCCGTCCAAATCCTCATCGTCGTTGGTTGGGTCACCATCATCGTTGCCATCTTCGTCTGGGGTATCGATATCATCTCCATCATCATCAACATCTCGGTAGTTGACATCGTCTTCTCCATCCGTATCCGGTAGATCCAGTCTTGGATTATCGATTTCGTCATTGACATCATACCCGTCATTGGTATTGCTGCCTTCATATCCATCATCCAAGCCATCATTATCGGCATCTGTTCCACGGAAAGTTTGATCCGGGATACCGTCAAAGTTGAAATCATTCCCTTCGTTGTTGTCCGGTACAAGGTCGTTATCACTGTCCCCATCCAGGTAGTCTACTGCACCGTCACCATCAGTGTCTACCGGGCTTAGCCCAGCATCACCCTCTCCCTCATAGGCATCATCCAATCCGTCATTATCGGCATCACTTCCCGTAGGTGGCGTATACCCGGAGGTCGTTTGCCCTTCCACATTGTCTGGAATTCCATCATTATCACTGTCGATATCTAAATGATCTGGACGCCCATCTCCATCGCTGTCTTCCGGGCTGGTCAACGGATCATTGTCTCCATCTGTATTGGAATCTTCATCGGTATCGAGAATTCCATCATTATCATCATCGATATCAATCGCATCGGGAACCCCGTCCCCATCGGTATCGGTATCATCCCCATCGTCCGTATCATCGAGGTAATCCGGATCTCCATCTTCATCGGTGTCGTCATCGGTTGGATCCCCGTTTTCATTATCGTCTTCGTCTGGGGTATCAATACCATCGCCGTCGTCGTCAAAGTCACGGTAGTTGACGTCCTCGGTTCCATCAAAATCCGGCAGGTCATTTTGGGGATCATCGATCTCGTCGTTGACATCGTATCCGTCATTGACATCACTGCCTTCATAACCGTCATCAAGACCGTCATTATCGGTATCTAGACCGGTGTATTCCTGATCGGGTTGCCCATCAAAATTGAAGTCGTTTCCTTCATTATCGTCGGCGACTAAATCGTCATCACTATCGCTGTCCAGGTAATCCTGCGTTCCATCACCGTCTGTGTCCTCAGGATCTAGACCAGCGTCTCCATCTCCTTCATAAGCATCATCCAA
>CAZLGZ010000103.1:0-3048 GCA_964558965.1 uncultured Flavobacteriaceae bacterium | reverse complement strand
TCTTCGTCAGGCGTGTCAATACCGTCTCCGTCGTCATCGACATCGCGGTAGTTCACATCTTCCGTCCCATCCGTATCAGGGAGGTCATTTTTAGGGTCGTCTATTTCATCATTGACATCAAAACCATCATTGACATCGCTGCCTTCATATCCGTCGTCCAACCCATCTCCGTCGGTATCGGTACCGGTGAAGTTCTGATCCGGCACCCCATCAAAGTCAAAGTCGTTTCCTTCGTTATTATCCGGAACCAAGTCGTTATCACTGTCTAAATCGAGGTAATCTACTTGCCCGTCACCATCGGTATCCTCGGGATCAATTCCTTCGTCTCCTGATCCCTCGTAAGCATCGTCTAAACCATCATTGTCCGAGTCATTTCCACTGGGGGGAACGTAGCCCTCTGTGGGTTGCCCCTCTACATTATCAGGAATCCCGTCGTTATCACTATCGATATCCAATCGATCTGGAAAGTTATCTCCGTCACTGTCGCGGTCTTCATTGAAGGTTGTCGTTACGGGATCGGGGAAATTGAGTAAACAGCCAAACTGAATACCGGCTTGGCGGGCAATAGGAGTACGGAACTGGGTGGGGACTACATTTTGAATCCCAAAACGCAGTACAAAGGTGGAAAGATCCACAAACTCTACGGCTACATTTACGGCAGGAACCTGATTGCTTATCCCCGTATATTCTGTGGTACCTCCATTGACTAAAAAACCACCCGGGGTATTTTGTACAGTAATTTCAGCATCTTCATTGATCGTGAAAGACGCAGGAGTATCGAATCGGTTAAATTCTTGGTACGTTCCGCTCCCATCGACATCAATAAAATTGGCATAGATCACGTCTTGATTCACCGGACTGTTCGTTCCGGAGGCGACCAAGGTAATTCGAAAATCGACATAAGGGCGACGAACCTCAGCATCTGCTGTAAAGAAGACTTCTGGCTTAAAGTAATTGGCATCCGTAGCATTTTGGTCAAGCACTTCAATATCGGCATTGACCTTCTTTTCTATGGTGACAAGAGCATCCAAATCCGGACTCACCCCCGAATAACGGTAAACCGCTCCTTCCTCCAAGTCGGTACCACTCTGCAAGACTGCAGGACCGCTGAAATCAAAATTAGGACTCTGTGTACAATCGAATTCATTGCCGATAGAACTCGCCTCGTCCTTGTCTAATATTCCGTCGTTATCTGAATCCAGATCAAGAAAATTGGAACGCCCGTCCCCGTCGGTATCCAAAGGACTTACTCCATCCCCACTTCCTGGCTGGGATTCGAACATATCGAGCAATCCGTTGCCATCACTGTCTTCGGTTGAAAGTGGTAGTTCAGTTCCAAAAGGCAAAGCTTCGTAGGTATCCAAAAGACCGTCGTTGTCACTGTCTTGGTCCAGGGAGTTGGGTATTCCATCTCCATCGGCATCTTCGGTGCCTTCAACAGTATCTAAAATACCATCGTTATCATCATCAAGATCGACTGCGTCCAAAACACCATCTTGATCATTGTCTTCTAAATTTCCGGCAGAAAAAAGGGCCAATCCAGATCCCTGTTGAAAAACAGAGCGCGATTGCACTTTTGTGAGTGGGTTTTTTTGGGCCTTCAGTTGGGGGAAAATGAAGAATAGCAAAACCCCTACCATGCAGAGGTGGGATATGCGGTAGCTCATCGTGTTCTCGTTTAAGTAAACTACCTTAACTCAATACGTTATATAGTCGTGAGCAGGTTTTGTGTTCTACCATGCAAGATAGGAGTATTTTCTATTTTGACAGCGGGTATTTGCTATTCCCTCGAATCCTCTATATTTCTGCGTAATTTTGCCGAAATTTTTTCATGGAGTTCAAAGACGAAATCGCCAGACGCCGAACCTTCGGCATTATTTCTCACCCGGATGCCGGAAAGACAACCCTTACCGAGAAACTCCTCTTGTTCGGAGGTGCGATCCAAGAGGCTGGAGCCGTTAAAAGCAACAAAATCAAAAAAAGCGCGACGAGTGACTTTATGGAAATCGAGCGCCAAAGAGGAATCTCGGTAGCTACTTCTGTCTTGGCCTTTATCTACCAAGACAAGAAAATCAACATCCTGGATACCCCTGGGCACAAGGATTTCGCAGAAGATACCTTTCGTACACTCACCGCAGTGGATTCCGTGATTGTGGTCATCGATGTGGCTAAAGGGGTGGAGGAACAGACCGAGAAACTGGTCGAAGTTTGCCGAATGCGGAACATTCCCATGATTGTCTTTATCAATAAATTGGACCGCGAAGGAAAGGATGCTTTTGACCTGCTCGATGAAGTGGAGCAAAAACTAGGACTTCAGGTTACCCCCTTGAGCTTTCCTATTGGGATGGGCTATGACTTTCAGGGCATATACAATGTCTTTGAAAAAAACATCAACCTCTTCAGTGGACAGAGCAAACAGAGCATTGAAGACACCATTGCCATCGATGATCTCAATAGTCCAGAGCTCGAAAAACTCATTGGAGAAACGGCTGCAGAAAGTCTACGAGACAACTTGGAGCTGGTTGAAGGGGTTTACCCTGCGTTTGACAAAGAGGCCTATCTGGCCGGAGAGCAACAACCCGTATTCTTCGGTTCAGCCCTGAATAATTTTGGTGTCAGAGAGCTGTTGGATTGCTTTATACAGATCGCTCCACCACCCCGGGCAAAAGCCGCGGAAGAACGGGTGGTCGAAAGCGATGAAAAGAAATTTTCGGGCTTTGTCTTTAAGATTCATGCCAATATGGATCCTAAGCACCGAGACCGCTTAGCCTTTATTAAGATTGTTTCAGGAACCTTTGAAAGGAACACACCTTACTTACACGTTCGCCACGATAAAAAGCTCAAGTTCTCGAGTCCCAATGCCTTCTTTGCCGAAAAGAAAGAGATCGTTGACATCAGCTACCCGGGCGATATTGTGGGACTTCACGACACCGGAAACTTCAAAATTGGAGATACCCTCACCGAAGGAGAAAAACTGACATACAAGGGCATACCGAGCTTCTCCCCCGAGCATTTCCGCTACATTAATAACGCGGACCCCATGAAGGC
>CAZLGZ010000102.1:0-9419 GCA_964558965.1 uncultured Flavobacteriaceae bacterium | reverse complement strand
ACCTTGATCTGTGTATTTCATCATCTTAGTAGTCTCCTAAAGTTGCTGGGTTTTGTTCGAGGGCCGTGGCTAATTGTTCATCATTTGGCGCTTTTCCGTGCCAAGCGTGGGTGTACATCATAAAATCAACACCGTTACCCATAACGGTTTTTAGCATCACGGCAACGGGCTTCCCTTTACCGGTGCGGCTTTTTGCTTCTTCTAATCCGGCCATTACAGACGCAAGGTCATTTCCGTTTTCGATTTCTACGGTATCCCAGCCAAAAACACGGAATTTCTCTCCGATGTCTCCTAAGGGGAGTACGTCTTCTGTCGCGCCGTCAATTTGCTGTCCATTCCAATCGATGGTAGCGATCAAATTATCGACTTTATTTCCGGCGGCGTACATGATGGCTTCCCAATTTTGGCCTTCTTGAAGTTCGCCATCTCCATGCAGGCTATAAACCAAATGAGCATCCTTGTTGAGTTTCTTAGCCAGGGCAGCTCCAATGGCAACCGACATCCCTTGACCCAAAGAACCAGAAGCGATTCTTACGCCCGGTAATTCTTCGTGCGTGGTCGGGTGACCCTGCAATCGCGAATCAATTTTACGGAAGGTGGCCAATTCTTCTACCGGAAAGTAGCCTCTTCGGGCAAGAATGCTGTAATAAACAGGAGAGATGTGCCCGTTCGAAAGGAAGAAAAGATCTTCTCCAACGCCGTCCATGTCGAAGCCTTCATTGAGCTCCATCATGTGGTTGTAGAGAACGGCAAAAAACTCTGTACACCCCAGTGATCCTCCCGGGTGCCCGGAATTCACTTGGTGTACCATTCGCAGAATATCCCTTCTTACTTGTGGGACCAACTGCTCTAAAGCGGTTAAATCGGCCATAGGTATAGTACTATTTTGTCTTGTAAAAGTAAGGCCTTCCGCTGCTGCAAGCAAGGTGCTCTGGTCTTAATTACCAACAAGGATTTAGTCCTCTTCCTCCGGATTAACCTTCTTATCTTTGAGGGCTTAAAGCCTGTATCTTGAAATTTACCATAGAGGGAAAAGAAGGAAAAGCCCGGGCCGGCGAAATCCAAACCGCCCACGGCAGTATACCCACACCCATTTTTATGCCTGTTGGAACGGTGGCTTCCGTCAAAGGAGTTCATCAGTCTGAGCTCAAGGAAGATACCAAGGCGCCTATCATTTTAGGGAACACCTACCACCTTTATCTTCGACCGGGAATGGAAATTCTTGAACAGGCCGGTGGATTGCATCAGTTCATGAGCTGGTCTTCGAATATTCTCACCGACAGCGGAGGCTATCAGGTGTATTCCCTGGCCGACAACCGCAAGATTACGGAGGAGGGAGTCAAGTTTAAATCCCATATAGACGGGTCAACCCACTTCTTTACACCGGAATCCGTTATGGATATTCAGCGCCGTATTGGAGCCGATATTATCATGGCCTTTGACGAGTGCACTCCGTATCCCTGCGATTGGGACTATGCCGAAAAATCCATGGAGATGACCCACCGCTGGGCGCATCGCTGTATTGAAGGACTCGAAAAGAGCCCCGCCCGATACGGCTTTGAGCAAGCTTTCTTCCCGATCGTTCAGGGATCGGTTTACCCTGATTTGCGAGAGCGTTCGGCTCGTTTTATAGCGGATCTGGATGCCCCGGGGAATGCCATCGGTGGACTTTCAGTAGGGGAATCAGCGGAAGAAATGTATGCCATGACCGAAGTCGTCTGCGCTATATTACCGGAAGAAAAACCGCGCTACCTCATGGGGGTAGGGACTCCGGCCAATCTGCTTGAAAATATTGCGCGCGGTATCGATATGTTCGATTGCGTGATGCCGACACGAAATGCCCGCAACGGGATGCTTTTTACCGCGGAAGGCACTATCAATATCAAGAATAAAAAGTGGGAAAACGATTTTTCTCCACTCGATGAGAACGGTTACAGTTATGTAGATACCCTTTATACCAAGGCCTATTTACGTCATTTGTTTGCCGCCAACGAATTCTTAGGAAAGCAAATCGCCACCTTGCACAACCTCGGTTTTTACCTCTGGTTGGTCAGGACCGCTAGAGCCCGTATTTTAGCAGGAGATTTCTATGATTGGAAAGATGAACTCGTTCAGAAACTAAACCGCAGACGCTGATGTTGACCATTATTGATCGGTACATCTTAAAACGTTATCTCCTGACTTTAACGGGGATGATTTTGCTGTTTATTCCTATTGGGATTATGGCGAGTTTGGCCGAAAAGATTGGAAAGATCATTGACAATGAAGCTCCACTTCAAGAGGTGATCGAGTACTACGGGAACTTTACCCTTGTGATTGGGAACCTGCTCCTACCTGTTTTTCTCTTTCTTTCCATTATTTTCTTCACTTCCCGAATGGCCAGTAAAACGGAGATCGTGGCGATTCTGAGTTCGGGGGTTTCTTACTGGAGATTCTTGCGTCCCTACATGATCGGTGCTTCTTTAGTCGCAGTCATGATTTTTGTTTTGGGGCAGTTCATTGTTCCCAAAGCAAGTGTTGGGTACAGCCAGTTTGAATACAATTATTTTCACCGGGGTAGACAAGACCGTCAAACCACGAATATTTTCAATCAGCTCAGTGAGAACGATTATATCTATGTGAGTCGACTCGATCCGAACAGGCAAATCGGATACAACTTCACCTATGAGCATTTTGATGAAAACAAACAGTTGGAATACAAGATCTCCGCAGCGACGATTCGCTGGATGGAGAAAGATTCACTCTACCGTCTGACCACTTACACAAAGCGGAGTCTACGAGAAGGGCAGGAACGCGTGTTGACCCAGCGCCGTCTCGATACCCTCTTTGCCTTCGAGATCAACGACCTGACCCAAGTATCGTATGTAGCCGATACCAAAAACCTTTTTGAACTCAATCAGTTTATCGCTGATCAACGTCGTCGAGGGGCGTCCAATATCAATACCTATGTTTTGGTGAAGTACAAGCGATGGGCCATGCCGATTGCGGCTTTTATTCTGACGATCACGGCGGTCGCCGTGTCTTCTGTTAAGCGCAGAGGGGGTATGGGAGTCAACCTCGCCTTTGGTATTGGTGTAGCCTTTATTTACATCTTTTTTGACAAGGTATTCGGTACCTTGGCGGAGCAGTCTGGGTTTAACCCATTGTTGGCTGTGATCATTCCCAACGTCTTGTTTGGGATCCTTGGATATTTTATGTTGATGAAGGCCAAAAGATAGGCTCGCAGAGTAAGAGAAAGTTCTATATTTGCCTTTACAAAAAGCCCAACCCCCCAAAATTGAAGTATGGAGTACCTGGATTTTGAATTGCCCATTAAGGAGCTGGAAGAGCAACTGCAGAAGTGCCGTGTGATCGGGGAAGAGAGTGATGTAGATGTCACTGAAACCTGTCTACAGATCGAGAAAAAGTTAGCGGAAACCCGCTCAGAAATATACGGGAACCTCAGTGCATGGCAGCGCGTTCAAATGTCCCGTCACCCCAACCGTCCTTACACCCTGGATTACATCCGAGCCCTTTGTGGGGATTCCTTTTTGGAATTACACGGAGACCGTACGGTAAAGGATGACAAGGCCATGATCGGTGGACTCGGAAAAATTGGGGATCAAACCTTCATGTTTGTTGGACAACAGAAGGGTTTCAATACCAAGACCCGTCAGTACCGCAATTTTGGTATGGCGAACCCAGAGGGATACCGCAAGGCTTTGCGCTTGATGAAATCTGCGGAGAAATTTGGTATTCCAGTCGTTTCTTTTGTCGATACTCCGGGAGCTTATCCTGGTATTGAAGCAGAGGAGCGAGGCCAAGGTGAAGCCATTGCTCGAAACATCTTGGAGATGACCCGCTTGAAGGTACCCGTAATCGTTTTGATTATCGGAGAAGGTGCTTCTGGTGGGGCATTGGGTATTGGTGTTGGTGACAAGGTTCTTATGTTGGAGAATACCTGGTACTCTGTAATCTCTCCAGAATCCTGTTCCTCTATTTTATGGAGAAGTTGGGAATACAAAGAACAGGCGGCTTCAGCGCTTAAATTGACCGCTGAAGACATGAAGGGTCTCGGATTGGTAGATGAGATCATCAAAGAGCCCGCTGGAGGTGCTCATACCGACCGAGAAGAAACTTTTGCCAGTGTGCAGGCCAAGATTTTGGAGCACTTTGAGGCTTTGGATAAGTTATCCCCAAAGGAATTGGTTAAGCAACGCATGGAGAAATATTCCCAAATGGGAGTATATTCGGGATAGCCCATTTTTGACCTTGACTTATTACCCGCTTATCACCGGTTTATACACAACTCACTTTCCTGAAAGTGGATATCGGGTACGTCTTTGCATGGTGTAACCCAAAACTAAATTTTTACTTTAGCCTTCATGAACGAAATTCGCCCCAAAGCAAGCCGAACCGTAGGCAAACCAGTAGTTGTTCCCTTGGAGCAAGGTAAAATACCACCTCAAGCTACTGATTTAGAAGAGGTTGTGCTTGGCGCGATGATGATTGACCGCAAAGGAGTCGATGAGGTCATCGATATTTTGCATCCCGATGCTTTCTACTTGGAAGCCCACCGCCACATTTTTGAAGCCATCTTCGTTTTGTTCGAATCGGCAGAACCGGTGGACTTATTAACGGTTTCGGCCCAGCTCAAAAAAATGGGCAAACTCGAAGCAGCAGGAGGGGACTTCAACCTGATCAATTTGACCAAAAAGGTCAGTTCTTCAGCCCACATTGAATTTCATGCTCGGATCATTCTTCAGAAGTACATTCAAAGAAGCCTTATACACATCAGTAGTGACATTATTGAGCGTGCCTATGATGAAGGCACCGATGTTTTTGATCTGTTGGATCACTCCGAAGCGAAATTGTACGAGGTAACCCAAGGAAACCTCAAGCGCTCGGCAGAAACGGCTCAGAACTTGGTGATTCAGGCCAAGAAAAAGATTGAAGAAATCTCCAACCAGGAGGGACTTAGCGGAATTCCGACAGGTTTTGATAAACTCGATAAGTTGACCTCGGGTTGGCAGCCCAGTGATTTAATCATTGTTGCTGCGCGTCCGGGTATGGGTAAAACGGCTTTGACCTTATCGATGGCCCGTAATATGACGGTCAACTCTAACATTCCGGTCGCTTTCTTTTCGCTAGAGATGTCCTCGGTTCAGTTGATCACTCGTCTGATTTCTTCAGAGACCGGTCTTTCTTCTGAGAAACTGAGAACCGGAAAGCTCGAAAAGCACGAGTGGGAGCAACTCAATGTGAAGGTAAAGGACCTGGAGAAGGCACCTTTATTTATTGACGATACGCCTTCCCTTTCTATTTTCGATTTACGAGCAAAAGCACGTCGTCTCGCTTCTCAGCACAAGATTAAAATGATCATCATTGATTACTTGCAATTGATGACCGCAGGAACGAGTCAAAAAGGCGGAAACAGGGAACAGGAAATCTCGACCATTTCCCGAAACCTCAAAGCCTTGGCGAAGGAACTCAACGTTCCGGTTATTGCACTTTCGCAGCTCTCACGTGCCGTAGAGACGCGCGGTGGAAGCAAGCGTCCTATCCTTTCGGATTTGAGGGAATCGGGTGCCATTGAGCAGGATGCGGATATCGTTTCCTTTATTTACCGTCCGGAATACTACAAAATAGACGAATGGGACGATGAAGAACGTTCTCCTACGGAAGGGCAGGCAGAGTTTATCGTAGCCAAGCACAGAAATGGTGGACTTGATAATATACGGTTAAAGTTCATCGGGCAGCTGGGTAAATTCGATAACTTAGAGGACTTTGACTTCCCTTACCAGTTTGAGTCAAAAATGAACGATGATGAGGAGAACCGCATTTCACCAGATTCTTTCCCTTCTGCCGATCAGGCATTCCCGTCCCCAGACGGAGACGTCCCTTTTTAAACCTTTGGGCCGAAGCCTCGTACTTTTTTTATTCTTTTTGGGTAGCCTACAGAGCGTTTTGGGCTCTCAGCTTTTGATTCCTATGGATGCTGAAGGGCAGAAGAACCATCTGAAGGCCTATGGAATCACTTATTGGGTGCTTCAAAAGCAACAGAAGGTTCAGTGGTTGTTGAACTACCGTGGTGGTGCTTTTCTATTGCCTGATTTAGAAGAAACCCGCAAGGAATGCCAGATTCGCGGTGTTTCCTTTGAGGTACTATCAGACGGTGAAGCAGCGGGCTTGTTAGAGGCCATCGCGAGTCCATCTCAGAATCAGGAGGCGGTTATTTTAGAAAAGGCTCCACGGATTGCGGTGTATTCACCAAAAGACAAACAGCCCTGGGACGACGCCGTAACCATGGTGCTCACTTATGCTGAGATCCCTTATGTAACGATATACGATGAAGAGGTACTCGCTGACGGCCTCGCCATTTACGATTGGTTACACTTGCACCACGAAGATTTTACCGGGCAGTTCGGAAAGTTTTATGGAGCTTATCGCGCAGCACCCTGGTACATTGAGGGCAAGAGACTGGCCGAAGAACGCGCTCGCAAATTAGGCTATGACAAGGTTTCGGAGCAAAAGGGAGCAGTTGCCGAAAAGATCCGTCGCTATGTCATTGGAGGAGGATTTATGTTCGCCATGTGTTCGGCCACCGATAGTTTTGATATCGCTTTGGCAGCCAATGGTGTGGATATTTGTGAACCCATGTTCGACGGTGATCCTTCTCAGGCCAATTACCAATCGCTCTTGGATTATGACCGCACCTTTGCCTTTACCGATTTTACCCTGGAGCGTTCTCCATTGCGTTATGAGTTTTCTTCTATTGATATGACATCCAAAAGAGGGGTGCCCAAAGAGACGGATTATTTTGCTTTGATGGAATTCTCTGCCAAGTGGGATCCGGTTCCGACGATGCTCACCCAAAACCACACCGCCTTGGTCAAGGGTTTTATGGGGCAGACCACCGCTTTTGTCCGAGGAGAGATCAAACCGACGGTTATCGTACTGGGTGAGAATAGGGGCAATGGCGAGGCCCGCTATATTCATGGCATTAAAGGAAAAGGATTCTTTACGTTTTACGGGGGACACGATCCGGAAGACTACCAGCATCGCGTTGGAGATCCTAAAACAGAATTGGACTTACACCCCACATCACCGGGTTACCGTTTGATTCTCAATAACGTCCTCTTTCCGGCTGCACGAAAAAAGAAACAAAAGACCTAAGAACGGGCTTCTTGTTCACTGGCCAATTGCTTTAAACGAGCACTGTACTTGCGAATAGGCGAGATGCTCACCACCAGTACCAGAAAAAGAAGAGGAATAGTCAGTGTTTTAAAATTGAACCTTTCTACGATAAAGACGTAGGTGGCAATATAGAGCCCTGCGGACACCAAGAGCAGTAGGTTGCACCGTTGCAGGTATTTTTTGGCTAAGGGATTTGTTTTAAAACGGTCTTGGTTTCTTCTCATTCCCAAAACACTTCCAGGCACGATGATGTTGGTGAGAGCCATGACTAGGAAGACCACCGCCATGATTACATAAGGAAAAGCCATTCGAAGATTTTTATTGAAGATAAGGGATTTAGGTATAGTTCCCTTAGGAAAGCTCGGCCAAGAGGGATTCCAGTACTTTTTCCACCCCTTGTTCATCATTGCTTAAAGTACCGAAATTAGCCACCTTTTTTACGTTAGGGTGGGCATTGGCCATGGCATAGCTGTAGTGTGCCATTTCCAACATTTCCAGGTCGTTATTGTAGTCTCCGAAGATCAGAAGCTCTTCCCGTTGAATGCCCATTTTTCGGATCACAAAATCCAGGGCATACCCCTTGTTGGCATCGGGATGCGAAATATCCACCCAATGGTTTCCGGAGACCTTCACCTTCATGCCTGGTTCAAACTGCTCAACGGCCGGGTAGATGTGCTTTTCTGAATCTTCAAAGTGATGCACCGCTACTTTGAGAATTTCGTCCGTGACCTCATAAGCGCTAGGAACCAGTTCGTAACCCGAATAATACTCCTTTAAAAGATTGATGAAATGGGTGTCGTCCGACTGAACATAGGCATTGGTCTTGCTGCACAGCACGGGGTTGGCTCCGGAGAGCGGAAGGGTTTGATCCAGTATTTTATGGATATTCTCTTGCCCGATTGGGGTCAGAAGGAGTTCATCTTCTTGTTGACGCACATAAGCCCCATTTTCTGCGATGATAATGAGGTCTTTCTGTATACTGTTTAGTTTGCTCAGCATACTGCCGTATTGCCTACCGCTGGCGGCGACAAATTGAATGCCTTTTTGATTCAGTTCGCTAAAGAGTTCAAAAAAGCGGTCACTCACCTGGTGATTAGAATTCAGCAGGGTTCCGTCCATATCGGTGACCACCATTTTAATCGAAGAAGAAGGCATATGCTGGTTTTCTGCGAAAGTAGAGGATTTCGGAAGAGCAGGACGGAAGTCAAGGTTAAATAATGGCTAGTTTTGAGCTATGGAATGGATACAGAAAGAAATTCAGCTTCGACCATACCCAAGAGGTTTTCATTTGATTACGGAGATTCTCAATGAAGAGGTGCCGGAGATACGAGATTGGACTTGTGGTCAGTTACAAGTATTTATCAAGCATACCTCGGCCTCTCTGAGCCTAAACGAAAATGCTGACCCCAGTGTTCGGGTGGATTTTGAATCTTTTTTTAACCGTACCGTACCGGAAAATGCGCCTTATTTTACGCACATCTACGAGGGGAGCGATGATATGCCTGCTCATTTAAAGGCAGCCCTGTTAGGCTTTGACGTGCAACTGCCCATAAAGGATGGGCGTTTGCATTTGGGTACATGGCAAGGGGTTTATTTGGGGGAGCATCGCAACCACGGCGGCGGTAGACGATTACTGCTTACTGCTTGGGGCAAAAAAGCTTAATTCGTAATGAATGCCAATAAGAGTAGGCAGGATACATAGCACAATAAGGCGATGGCAGAAACGGCTTCTACAGAAACTTTGCTTTTCATGTGGGATGAGTCAATTGGTTGCCGAAAAATACACGGACCAAAGCCCATCCACTGCCTGATTTGTATAAATGGTCGTTTTTGTACTGCTATTGACCAAAAACCATCGTTGGACTAGGGATAAAATAAAAATCCCGCCGGAAGGGCGGGATTTTTTTGCGAAGGAAGGTTCCTAATTTATTTTACTTTCTCGACAATCGCCTTGAATGCTTCCGGGTGGTTCATGGCCAAATCAGCCAAAACTTTCCGGTTTAATTCGATATTGTTTGCCTTCACCTTACCCATAAACTGAGAGTAAGATAGTCCGTGTAGACGAGCACCTGCGTTGATACGGGTGATCCAAAGAGCACGGAAGGTTCTCTTTTTGTTACGGCGGTCGCGGTAAGCGTATTGCATCGCTTTTTCAACAGCGTTTTTCGCTACCGTCCACACGTTTTTACGACGACCAAAGTATCCTTTGGCCTGCTTCATTACTTTTTTTCTTCTGGCCCTTG
>CAZLGZ010000101.1:3169-9585 GCA_964558965.1 uncultured Flavobacteriaceae bacterium | reverse complement strand
TAGAGAGGTGGCCGAGTGGTCGAAGGCGCACGCCTGGAAAGTGTGTATACACCAAAAGTGTATCGAGGGTTCGAATCCCTTCCTCTCTGCTAAATTCGAACTACGGGCTCTGCCCAAGTGGTTTATAATTTTTTTTATCTTTAACTCGTTAACTAACTAAATTTAAGTTTGAACAAATGAAAAAAATATCCTTAAGTCTGGCCACAGCCGGAATGTTTGTTTTAGGTACTGCATCAGCCTCCGCTGCCATCGTGCAAGAAGGAGCTGAGAGTGAAGCAAAGGGTTTTCAGCAAGTTTTAAAAGAGCAGTTCATTGCAGGTGGCCCTGAGTTTATGGGTATTGTATTGCTTTGTTTGATTTTAGGATTGGCTGTTGCTATTGAAAGAATCATCTATTTGAACATGGCGAGCACCAATTCTTCCAAGCTGAAAATGCAAGTGGAAGATGCATTGGCTTCTGGTGGTGTTGAAGCGGCGAAAGAAGTTTGCCGTAACACGAAAGGACCTGTTGCTTCTATCTTCTACCAAGGTCTTGATCGCGCTGGCGATGGACTTGACGCTGCTGAAAAAGCGGTTGTTGCTTACGGTGGAGTTCAGATGGGTCAATTAGAGAAGAACGTATCTTGGTTGTCTCTCTTCATCGCGATTGCTCCGATGCTTGGGTTCATGGGTACGGTAATTGGTATGATCCAGGCCTTCCAAAAGATTGCTGCAGTAGGTAACTTGAGTGCCTCTTTGATTGCTGGTGATATCCAGGTAGCACTTTTGACTACAGTATTTGGTCTGATCACGGCGATTATCCTTCAAATTTTCTACAACTACATCATTGCTAAGATTGACAGTATTGTCAACGATATGGAAGATTCTTCGATCTCTTTGATCGACATGTTGTCTGCTCACAAGAAGTAATTAATAACCTTTAAAAGCAGATCGAGATGTATAGAATTATCAAATTAGCACTTATCGCGTTGGGTATTGTTTCCGCAGTTCTGTGGGTACAGCTCCCTTCTGCAGACGATCCAGGGGCATTGGACAGCTCTTCTATGGGCTTCATGTTCTTTATCATGTACGGAATGTTGGCTTTGGCCGCTGTTTCTGCATTGTTCTTTGGATTGACAAAAATGATCACTACTCCAGGTGGGCTTAAGAAGGCGTTGTTTTCATTCGCTGGATTGGCCGTATTGACTATTGCGGGTTACGCAATGGCTGGAGGAGAGCAAGCCGTAGTAGACGCCGTCGCTGACGAAAGAGGACTGGAAGTAACTACAGGCACTGTTAAAGCAATTGGAACACTCCTGAATGTATTCTTTGGAATGGTCGCTATCGCAATTTTGCTGATGGTCGTTCCTGGATTCAAGCGGGTGTTGGGCCGATAAAAATTTTCAAGTATGGCTAGAAGAAATGGCGCACCCGAAGTAAACGCGGGTTCGATGGCAGATATCGCCTTCCTACTTCTGATCTTCTTCCTGGTAACGACTACCATTGAGACAGATGCAGGTTTGGACCGTATGTTGCCGCCGATTGAACCGCCCGAGGATGACGTAGTAATTAAGCAGAAGAACATTTTTACGGTGAACGTAAACAGAAATGGTCAGTTGCTTGTTGAGGAGGAGTTGATGGACATCAAAAACCTCCGAGCTGCGGCAGTAGCATTCTTGGATAACGGTGGACTAAAACCAGGAGAAGAAGGATATTGCAACTACTGTAAAGGTGAGCGCGATCCTGGTTCTTCGGATAACCCTGGAAAAGCGATTATCTCTTTGAAGAATGACCGTGAGACCAAATACAGCGTGTACATTACTGTACAGAATGAATTGGTAGCGGCCTATAACGAATTGAGAAACCGCGAGGCGAACCGACTTTTTGGACGTGACTTTACGGACATGGAGCAGGAGTACCTCAATCCAGAGACACCAGAAACGGTTCGAGATGAACTTAAGGACAAAGTAAAGCGTGTTCAGGACCTCTTCCCACAGAAGCTGTCTGAAGCGGAAACCAGTAAAAATTAAACAAGAACAGAATGGCCAAGTTTGCTAAGAAGAAAGATGGAGATTTGCCAGCGGTGTCTACGGCTTCCCTGCCGGATATTGTATTCATGTTGTTGTTCTTTTTTATGACGGTGACTACGATGAAAGACAGTACGCTGTTGGTAGAGAATACCCTGCCAAACGCAAGTGAAATCAAGAAGCTAGAGAAGAAAGACCGCATTATTTTTATCTATGTGGGAACTCCTTCCGAGGAATATCAAGCCGTTTACGGAACAGAAGCAAAAATTCAGTTGAATGATAAGTTTGCTAATGTTTCGGAAGTAGGATCTTATATCCTAGCTGAGCGCGCGAAGAAGCCACAGGAAGTACAGAACTTCTTGACAACTGCACTGAAAGTTGATAAGAATGCGAATATGGGATTGATTTCTGATATCAAGCAGGAATTGAGAAAGGTGAATGCACTTAAAGTGAATTACACCACTTACCAAGGAAACGCGTTCAATAACTTACAGTAGTATAGTTTAACGAGCTTGAAAACGCCTCCCTATGGGAGGCGTTTTTTTTTGCTCCGGTTTTGGAACGGTTGTTGTGTAGATGAAGGAACAACAACCACCCCCTTTATTGAGATGTCAAACCAAAACCGATCATTATGTCTTTATCTCGAAATCAGGCCCCCACAGTCAATGCGGGATCCATGGCCGACATTGCCTTCTTACTCCTTATTTTCTTTTTAGTTACCACCACACTGGAAACGGACCAAGGGATTAGTCGTTTATTGCCTTCAAGTGATACGCAGGCGCCCACACCAAAAGCAGAACGTAATATTCTGAGAATTTCTTTAAATGCCCAGGACGCTATTATGGTGGGCAACCAAGTGGTCTCCTTGGAGGAGGTACCCGGATTGGTCAAGTCCTTTTTGGACAATGGGGGAAAGGACAGTTGTTCTTATTGCCAGGGCCAGGGACTGAATGCCCTTTCGGATTCTCCAAAAGCGGCTGTTGTTTCCCTTTCTTCCGCTTCCCAATCCAGTTATGCGCAATACATTGCCATTCAGGATGCCCTTTCTATTGCCTATACGGAGCTGAGAGACCGGGAAGGGTTGCGACTCTACCAAGAGAGCTTCTCTTCCATGAAAGAGCGCTGGGCTTCACCAGAGGTTACAGCTGAAGAGAAACAGCAGTTGACTCAGAAATTAAAACAACTTCAAAACCTCTTTCCTCAACAAATCGTTGAAAGTAAACTCGAACCTCAAAACCAAGCCTCATGAAATTCAGCAATGAACGTCGCGGCATGCAGGAACTCAATACAGCCGCCCTACCGGATATCGTATTTATTCTCCTCTTTTTCTTTATGACCACCACGACCTTTAAGAACACCCAGGTCCAGGTAGAGAATCAGTTGCCTTCTGCTAAGGCAGTAGAGCATCTGGAACGCACCGATCGCGCGATCACCCTATTAGTAGGGCAACCGCTGAAAGGACAAGCTTCCGTTGAGGGAGAGTTATCAGCGCTGATTCAGATAAACGATCGTCTGCTTCGTCTGGAATCTTTAGAGAATGAAGTCTTGAAAGAGATCAACACCAAGCCGCAATACCTCAGAGGTGAAGTGGAGGTTATCGTTAAAGTAGATGCCGGGGTGCGTCTGGCCGTCGTTCAAGAAATCAAAGAGAAGCTCAGTGCCCTGTCGGTACGAAAAGTGCATTACGTGGCACTGCCAAAGGGAGACGGATAGATTTCTTGGTGCAACTGCCCCAGCTTCTTGTATTTTTGTGGTATGGAAAGACAGAAGCCTTCTTGGAAGCATGGGTTAAACCTGAGCCTTTTGGGTATACTGTGCTGCTTTTCTCTGGTGGCTCAGCAAGAGAACGAGCGTTACTTCGAAGATCAGTTCTATGCGGGGATCGCTTACAATATTCTGACGGAGAGGCCTACTGATGTGGTACAAAGCAGTTTGTCTTACCACCTTGAAGCAGGTTTGGTCAAAGACATTCCGCTCAATGCGGCCCGAACTTTTGGACTAGGACTGGGACTGGGCTATGCCGCAGATGCGTACTATTCGAATATCGGTGTGACCCAAGAGGGAGAGCAACGGACTTATTTTGTTTTGGACAATGCGGATTTTAAGCGCAGTAAGTTTCAGACCCATGCCGTAGATATTCCTTTTGAGTTGCGGTTGAGAAGCTCTACGGCCGATTCATATAAGTTTTGGCGAGTGCATGCGGGGATGCGCGCTAGTTATGTTTTTGGCGCTCGCAGTGTGCTGGTGACCGATGATCAACGCTCGGGATTTAAGAATCAGGATGTGCGTCAATGGCAGGTCGGAGCTGTTCTGAATTTCGGGTACAATACCTTCAATATCCATACCTATTACGGCTTGACTCCTCTTCTGGACCCGGAAGCTCAGATCAATGGAGTAACCATTTCGAGCCGGGTCATCCGCGTCGGTATCGTTTTTTACATTCTCTAATTAGATCCAGTAGGTGTAAGTCAGTAGCTGCGCCAGTCCTCCAATAAACAATCCCAGACTCAACTCCACTTTGCTGTGGGCTTGCATGGCCAGACGGGAAGAAGCGACCAGGCCGGTTAGGAGGGTCCAGACGGCAATGGCCCCGGTGATGTTTTTCTCGAAGTGCAGGCTCAGCCCAATTAAAAAGACCAGTACAGCCCCCATACAGAGCATATGAATACTGATTCTTAATCGCATAAAGAGCAGGGCCAGAGCGGTAGTCAGGGCCATACAAAGGCCTACCATGTAGAAGTAAATTTCGGCCGTGCCCAAATCAGGTAAAAAGCGGTAAATCAGTCCCAGGTACAAGGCTACGCTAATCATCAGGGGGTACTTGCGCTCGGCTACACTGGGAGCGAACACCGATTGAAGAACTCCCATACTCCTCAATAAGGCGTAAACAATCAAGGGAATGACAATGGTGATGACCAAAAAGGCCAGAAAAAGGGGCCAGGACTCTTTTTGTTCTCTGTAAAGCGGATTCAGTAAGACAACGGGAATACAGCCAGCTAAGGGCGCGAAAAGCGGGTGAAAGAGGTAGGAGAGGAGTTTTAGAAAGTGCCTCATCAGATTTCTTTACGTAAACGGGCTACAGGGATGCCCAGTTGTTCCCGGTACTTGGCTACGGTTCGGCGCGCGATCGGATAACCCTTTTCTTTGAGCATCTTGGCCAGTTTATCGTCGGTCAGCGGTTTTTTCTTGTTCTCGTCTTTGACCACCGTCTCCAAGATTTTCTTGATTTCCCGGGTCGATACTTCTTCTCCTTGTTCATTTTTCATGGCTTCCGAGAAGAAATCCTTGATCAGCTTCGTGCCATAAGGTGTGTCGACATATTTACTGTTCGCCACCCGCGAAACGGTCGAAACATCCATCCCAATTTTGTCGGCAATGTCTTTGAGGATCATGGGCTTGAGCTTGCGCTCATCGCCGGTCAAAAAGTATTCCCGTTGGTACTCCATGATGGTGCTCATGGTCACAAAAAGGGTTTGTTGCCGTTGTTTGATGGCGTCGATAAACCACTTGGCGGCATCCAGTTTTTGCTTGATAAAGAGCACGGTGTCTTTTTGGGACTTGGATTTTTCTTTGGCGTTTTTATAGCCTTCCAGCATATGGCTGTACGACTTAGAAACATGAAGTTCCGGGGCGTTTCGGCCGTTGAGGGTCAGTTCCAGATCCCCTTCGACCAAGCGAATGGAAAAATCGGGTACGACCTGTTCTACCGGGCGGTTGTTCCCTGAGTAGGCCCCTCCCGGTTTGGGATTGAGTTTTTCAATTTCTTGTAAGACCTCTTTGAGTTGCTCTGCGTCAATCTGGTGTTTCTGCAGGAGCTTATCAAAGTGCTTTTTGGTGAACTGCTCAAAGGACTTATTGATGATCTGCAAGGCCAGTTCCACGGTTTCGGTCTGTTCTTTGCGGCTCAATTGGATGGAAAGGCACTCTTCTAAATTGCGAGCGCCCACCCCTGCCGGGTCCAGTTCTTGGACGACACTGAGGACTTCCAGGACTTCCTTTTCTTCTACAAAAAGATTCTGTGTAAAAGCCAGGTCATCGACGATATCTGGGAGAGGGCGACGGATATAGCCGCTTTCGTCCATGCTGCCCACCAGGTATTCTGCCACCCGCCACTGTTGATCGTCCAGATAGAGGGTGTTGAGCTGATTAATCAGGTGCTGATGAAAAGATACCCCTGCGGCATAGGGAATGGTTTTTTCTTCGTCGTCCGAACTGTAGTTACTGACCTGTGTTCGGTAGTCCGGAATTTCGTCATCGCTCAGGTATTCGTCGATGTTGATGTCCTCCGCCTGAATGGTCTCGTTCCCTTCATCCGGGTCGTAGAGGTCGTCGTAGGCGTCGGTCTCGGACTCGCTGCTTTCTTTGCCGCTTTCCAGGGCGGGGTTTTCTTCCAGTTCTTGCTTTAAGCGCT
>CAZLGZ010000101.1:0-3069 GCA_964558965.1 uncultured Flavobacteriaceae bacterium | reverse complement strand
CTTTCTTTGCCGCTTTCCAGGGCGGGGTTTTCTTCCAGTTCTTGCTTTAAGCGCTGCTCAAAAGCCTGTGTAGGCAGCTGAATCAGCTTCATCAGCTGAATCTGCTGAGGCGAGAGTTTTTGCGAAAGTTTGAACTGTAAATGTTGCTTCAGCATACCGAAATTCCTCTAGAAATATAAATGTACGCAATCCAAGGCTAGAGCAAAATGCAAAGGCATAAGAAGCATCGGAAATCGATAAAATCCCTTAGAATTCTGCGTTCTGTGGAAAACGAGGGTAAGGAATCGCATCGCGGATGTTCCCCATTCCGGTAACAAACATCAGCATACGCTCAAAGCCCAATCCAAACCCGCTGTGAACAGCTGTTCCAAAGCGTCGAAGATCCAGGTACCACCACAGTTCCTCTTCGTCAATGCCAACGGCTTTGATTTTTTCTTGTAGGACGTCCAGACGCTCTTCTCTCTGGGAGCCTCCAATGATCTCTCCGATTCCAGGGAAGAGCACATCCATTGCGCGAACGGTCTTCTCGTCATCGTTGAGGCGCATATAAAAGGCCTTGATGCTGGCCGGGTAGTCAAAGAGAATCACCGGGCACTTGAAGTGTTTTTCGACCAAAAAGCGCTCGTGCTCACTTTGTAAATCAGCTCCCCATTCGTCAATAGGGAAGGCGAATTTCTTCTTTTTGTTCGGCTTGCTGTTGCGCAAGATGTCAATCGCCTCCGTATAGCTGACGCGCTTAAATTGGTTGTCGACCACAAAGCGCAGTTTTTCGGTCAGGCTCATTTCGCTCCGCTCGTTTTGCGGTTTGGTCTTTTCTTCGTCGAGCAAACGCTTTTCGAGGAAGAGAAGGTCTTCTTCGCAGTTTTCAAGAACATAGCGAATGATGCTCTGGCTAAAGTCCTCCGCCAGATCCATGTTGCCGTCCAGGTCGTAAAAAGCCATCTCCGGTTCAATCATCCAGAACTCCGCAAGGTGGCGAGAAGTATTCGAGTTCTCGGCGCGGAAAGTCGGGCCGAAGGTGTATACTTTGCCCAAGCCCATGGCGTAGGTTTCGGCCTCTAATTGTCCGGAAACAGTCAAGTGGGCTTCCTTGCCAAAAAAGTCTTCTTTAAAATCGACTTCTCCTTCTTCATTCAGAGGAGGGTTTTTTGCGTCCAGTGTGGATACGCGAAACATTTCACCCGCTCCTTCTGCATCAGAACCTGTAATCAAGGGAGCGTGCATATTGAAGAAGCCTTCGTTGCGGAAGTATTGGTGGATCGCAAAAGCCAAGGCGGAGCTGATGCGCATTACGGCCGAAAAGGTGTTGGTACGTACCCGTAAGTGCGCCTTTTCGCGCAAGAACTCCAGGGAGTGCTTTTTGGGCTGAATAGGATATTTATCGGGATCCGCCTCTCCAAGCACTTCGAGTTTATTGACTTGAATTTCTACTGCCTGACCGCGGCCTTGACTAGCGGTAAGAACTCCGCTGATTTTAAGCGCGGCGCCGGTGTTGATTTTCTTCAGTACCTCTTCGTCCAAATTTTCGTAATCCACGACGCATTGGATGCTGCTCAGGCAGGATCCGTCGTTGAGAGCGATAAATCGGTTACTTCTAAAGGTGCGTACCCAGCCAGAAATTGTGACTTCTTGGTTCATGCCCGAGGTACTCAACAGTTGCTTTACAGTAAAAACGTGCATAGTGCTTGTTTAAAAAGACGGTAAATATACTTTTTTGAACCCGTTTGGATCTATTTTTTTCGCGGCACTTCTTCCTCTTCCAGGATGTTGATGTGCGGCTTCTTAAATACTTTCTTATTGGCGATGTTGCGTTCCAGCGACAAGAGGAGGGAGGGAAGGAGCACCAGGTTGGCCAGCATGGCAAAAAGCAAGGTTGCCGATACCAAGGCACCCAAGGCTACTGTACCACCGTAACTGGAAATCACGAAGACCGAGAATCCGAAGAACAGCACGATGGAGGTGTAGAACATACTCACTCCGGTTTCGCGCAGAGCGGCATAGACGGATTTCTTTATTTGCCAACGATTGGCGGTAAGTTCCTGCCGGTACTTGGCAAGGAAGTGAATGGTGTCGTCGACTGAAATACCAAAAGCGATACTGAAGACGAGGATGGTAGATGGTTTAATCGGTACACCCAAAAAGCCCATAAGCCCCGCTGTGATGAGCAGAGGTAGCAGGTTGGGGATCAACGAAATGATGATCATCCGGAACGAGCGGAAGAGGTAGGCCATGAAGAGCGAAATCAATCCAATGGCCAGGGCCAAGGAGATCAGCAGGTTGTTGACCAAGTACTTGGTCCCTTTGAGGAACAACAAGGCCTTACCGGTCAGGTACACTTCGTAGCGCTCCGACGGAAAGATCTTTTCGATACTCTCGTAAAGGGATTCTTCGATTTCTTCCATACGGTCGGTTTTCACGTCCCGCATAAAGGTGGTCATTCGGGTGATCTGCTGGGTACTGTCCATGAAGACCTCCATGAGTTTTTCGGACTCTTTCTTCTCTTGAGCCCCGTCGGTTGCCAGGCTATCTCCCTTGGGAGACGTAAAGAAGGACCGGCGAATGGCATCGGTGATAAAGGACCTTTCTTGAGAAGAAGGCATTTGGTAGTACTTGGGCATGCCGCTGTAGAAAGCCTGCTTGGAGTATTTTACCAGGTTGATGACCGAAAGGGGAGTCGAAAGCTCCGGAGTCTCTTCAATTTCGGTCGCCAAATCATTCATGCGGTTCAGGGTGGCGGGTTTCATCACCCCTTTGGCTCGTTTGGTGTTAACCACCACTTCTACAGGCATGATGCCGTTGAACTCTTCTTCAAAGAACTGAATGTCTTCAAAGAAGTGACTCTCTTTGGGCAGATCCTCAATCCGACTTCCGGTGATCTTGATTTGGTAAATACCGATGATGCTGGTGATCAAGATGATCAAGGAGGTTACGTAAACGGCAATTCTGTGGTCGCGAACCAAGCGCTCCATCCAACTCACAAAGGTGTCAATCCATTGGGTGTTCAAGTGCTTCAGGTGCTTGGTTTTAGGCAAAGGCATGAAGCTGTAGATGATCGGAATGATCAGGAGG
>CAZLGZ010000100.1:6540-9618 GCA_964558965.1 uncultured Flavobacteriaceae bacterium | reverse complement strand
CTGTACTCCTTAAAGTCTTTATAGGTTGAGGAGATGTAGACTTTTTGCATGGTGGTTGGTTCTCAGCAAATTGACGGTAGAAAGTAGGCAAATAAAATGGTTCTCCCTAATAATGTTCGTAAAATGGGTTCACTCTTGAAAACTGCACTCAGAAAATTGTCATTTTTCAGTTACCTTTGCCGTCCTCAGAACAGGGGACATTAGCTCAGTTGGTTTAGAGCGCTGCCTTGACAGGGCAGAGGTCACTGGTTCGAATCCAGTATGTCCCACATCAAGCAGAAAATCCATGCCAAACGGCATGGATTTTTTTATACCGGACAATCGAAAAGCTCGCTTATTCGATTGGGAGGGATAAAGAAATCAGGCGCGCCTGCGCCTGGATTTTCTATTTGCAGGAGGGGTACAGATGGAAGCCCGAAGGGAATCCAGCGCCTGCGCCTGGATTTTCTATTTGCAGGAGCGGTACAGATGGAAGCCCGCGAACTACCCACGTCTGAGAATGTTACCCGTTAAACGAGAGGGCTTCTCTTCGATTTCCTTATTCCACAAAGCCTCCGTCGACGGCAATTCACTGTTCACCGAACTTAACCCGATCATTTATCTTACAGAATCCTTCCTGTCTTGGTTTTGGGGTTAACTATGTCTTCTGTAAGTAGTCCCAAAACCCTGATTATGAAAAAGCTAGAAATTCTCAATTTCCTTAAAGGCTATGCTATTTTCACTATAGTAATTTTTCATTTACTGCAGTACTGTGAGCTCCCTCAACCCTTTGATCGACTGATTTCTTTTGGTGGAACCGGAGTACATCTATTCGTTCTGCTATCTGGCTTTGGGTTGTATTTGTCCCACCTGAATAACCCAATTTCGTTCACCGCTTTTATCCAGAAGCGCTTTTCGAAGATTTACATTCCTTATATCATGGTTGTTTTTCTTACGGCTCTGTCTTCTGTGTTATTTGGGTTCTATAAAGACTCCCTATACGCATTGGGAGGACATTTGTTTTTGTATAAGATGTTTGATGAGTCTATTGTTGGATCTTATGGTTACCAACTTTGGTTTGTATCCATGATCATTCAATTTTATTTGGTTTTTCTGATTTTAGTGAAAATCCTCGATCGTTTTTCTAACAGACAATCTCTCATTTTCGGATTACTAATTAGTCTGTTCTGGGCTTTGAGTATTTACTTTTTAGGCCTTGGGGATTTGAGAATTTGGAACAGTTTCTTTCTGCAATTCTTGTGGGAATTCATCCTAGGAATGGTATTGGCAAGAGCCTATCAATCCAATGGTTTGCCTAATATAAAGATGAGTAGTTCCGGCTTTATTGGCCTAGGGCTCTTATTTAGCCTGATTTATATGGTTATGGCGCTATTCCTCCCCGGTATTGGCAAATTAATCAATGATGTACCGGCATTGTTCGGCTATTCATTCATCGCGGTAGGATTGTATAAAATGGGACTGTCTCAAATGAATAATTTCTTTCTATACACAGGTCGAATTTCCTATTCTGTATTTTTACTGCATTATCTCTGTCTTTCTTACGCAGATCTACTCTTGGCCGATTTTGGAAAAGTTCCCGTTGTTGTATTTACACTCATACTTACCTACTTGTCTTCTCACTTTTACCAGGGTTGGAGCACAAAAGTGGTTAACCGTCTAAATCTTAAAATGAAAAAGATCGACAGGAGGGTGCAACAGTTAGGATAAAGAGTGCCATTCAGATTACTCCTTAAGGTTAGGGAGGATACTGAAATCTAGTGGGCTTTTGTTTTGAATTTCTATTTGCAGGAGGGGTACAGATGGAAGCCGGAACAAGTTATTCAGTTCCAAAAACTACCCCATTTAGAGTGTGGGTGCAGCAACTGCAAGATGGCACCATATCCTTGGCTTTAAGTTCCGGATTGGACAGTTGCAGCTGGTTGTTAGAATCTATATATAAGCCTGAAAAATAGGAGGATTCACCAACGCGAACATAATCTTGTTTTTCGCTTTCCTCCTTCGCAACGATCCAAAATAGGGGATCAGGTTTGTCTAATCTAGAAATAGCCTCTGCGTGAATTTCGTTCCAATCAGATCCTACCTTGGACAGTAAGAATCGAAAAAGAGGAGTATAATCAAGACCCCTCTCCACCTTGCTCTTCATCGATCCGAAGACCTGTTCTCTAGTCTGCCTTTTCTTATGTCGGGATTTTTTGAAACTACCACCGAATTGGTGGTGAACCCTTCTGGCCTTTGTATTTACTTTTCGGTAGAGGGGTTTCTTTTCTCTTTTCATTTGAAGATGTAGTACGTGCTATTAGTCCTGGTTTAAAATATACAATTTGTAACACTATCCCTAACTTACCTACTGATCAATAAACCGCACCGTATGTTTAAATTCTTTCGAAATCTGAGAAGGGGCTTTTTAGAAGAAAACAGGATAGGGAAGTACCTGAAGTACGCCTTTGGGGAGGTCATCCTTGTGGTCATTGGTATTTTGATCGCACTTCAATTGAACAACCTCAACGAGCAAGATAAGCTTCGAAAGGCCGAGAAAGTACTGCTGGAAGATTTACTGGAAGAAATGAATTTTAACCTGGAGGAGATTAAAAGAGCCCGGGAGATTAATTTTAAGAATATAGAGGGCACCGGGGAGTTTTTATCTTTTTTTCCTACCGAGATTCATCAGAAAAAGACGGATGCTGAAATTGCTTTAACTCTCACAAAGTCGCTTCAGGAGAAAACAGAATTTCATCCAAGATTCAGTGTGATCAATTCAGGTCGTCTCGATCTTCTTTCCAGCAACAACCTTCGAAATGATTTACTCAGATTACCTGCAGCTGTGGATCGTTTTAATGATGCCGAACGAACGGTGATTCAGATTCGATGGGAGTGTACTCAAATCGTAACGGAAATTGGAAATATACGTCGAAACATAGATCCAATTATGGATACAAGTAGTTGGTACAGTACCCCAACAAGTGCATTTGAAAATACCAATCGCGAACTCTTTAAGTCTCGTGTTTTTGAAAACAAGCTAACACTCTTTTTAGCTACTTCTCTTAATGCTGATCAGGAGTTTTTAAGCCCATTGAATGA
>CAZLGZ010000100.1:0-6440 GCA_964558965.1 uncultured Flavobacteriaceae bacterium | reverse complement strand
ACAAGGGTAAACATGACCAAACCAGCCGTTCGGCCCACCCGGCCCTTACCCGAAATACTCGAAACCAGGTAAATCAATCCAAATAGAGTAGAACCGAATTTGCCGATGGTATAGAGCGGAAGAACAATTCGACGCACAGATTCAAAGGGTGCAGGCTGTGTATCGTAAATCTCTAGGGCGGATCCGTAAGAGGTTTGGGTTATGATCATAGAGACAACCAGTAAGACCCCGCATACCGAGAGCAAGGCCCAAAGGATTTTCAATCCCCCTTTACTCAGCCGGAAATACGATATATAGGCCAGCATAAAGAAAAAGTAACCCAAGGCCTGAAGCATCCAGATAGGAGAGAGGTCTTTCCAATTCTCCACCATAAAGTCAATATTCCCTTCGGCGCTCCTCTCTTCACCTATCCAACCAATTTGGTATTCAAAATAGATACTACCTAAAACGAGGATACTCGCGAGGACCATCATCGTGCCTGCAAAACTGTTGGATTTCATGGGTGGTTGGTTTTTTGTATTCCTCTAAAGGTACTAAACTCGGGGACTGTTTGTTAGCTGAATAGAGGAACAGAACTCTCCCCCAACTCCTCAATCACCTCCGCCACCGGTCGGCTCCCGTATTTCAAGTTGATGATCACATGATTTACACCATGAGATTCCAGGTGTTTCAGGTAAAAGTTCAAGTACTCCACTCCAGTTTTAAAACCCAGGTGAATTGGGGAGGGGGGTGCCTTGGGGTCTTCCAAAAGATCCACGTAGAGGGATTGCATAAAGGGTTTCCAACCTTGTCCGGCTTTCTCCAATTCTTTGGTCCAGTCCTCCATTATCATTTGTAAAAACTGCAAATCTCGCGGGTAGTATAACCAACCATCAGCGTGCTCGGCAATCCATTCCAAAGACTGACCGGAATGACCTGTTACCAGCATGGGAGTCTTCTGCGGGTATTTTGGAAGCACATCAATGGTCCCGTTGGTCATCCCGAAGTGCGGTGACTGGTGAATAGGAAAGTCAGTTTGCAGGGCCTTGATATAGTGAAAGCTCTCTCGAAATAATTCCGACTTTTGATCGAGTTTGCGACCAAAAGCAGGGTATTCTACAGGGCGATCTCCTGAGGCCACTCCCAAAACAACTCTTCCTTTCGAGAGACGCTGGAGGCTAGCAATAGACTTGGCCGTGTGGACGGGATGCCTCAAGGGAAGAATTATGCTCCCTGTAGCCAAAGCAATCTTCTTGGTGTGGTTCATGATGTGGGTCATGTAGATCCAAGGATCATACATCTGCCCGGCATCCCCAAAAGTGGGGTCATGAAAAGGCACATCTCTAAACCAGAGGGCTTTGAAGTTTGCCGCTTCCGCCTGTTGTGCAAGGGCTTCCTGCTTTTCCATAAGAGGAACGGAACCCGAGTAGGATTCTAAAGGAAAAACCAACCCCAGACTGAGCTTCCCTTTTTGGGCAAGACGACTCCAGGTGTTCATTCAGCAGTCGGGATAAGCTCGTTGGTCACGGCCAATAGTTCACGGGTCTTCTCCGCCTCATAAGCTTCGGGATGAGCAGGGCCAAAATCGCCTTTGTCGTTGTCAAAATACTGCCCACTACTTTGATCAAATTCGGCGGAGGTCGCTAAAGCTACCAGCAAATCTGAGCCTTTTTCTGCGGCAGACCAGTGATGACCGTAGGCTTCTTGCACCATTTTAGTATTCAGAAGCGAACCGGGATTGACCGCAATGGTCGTTAATTCTTCATACTCCTGAGCCATAGCAAAACTCCAGGCCGTCAAGGCGAGTTTACTTTGGGCGTAGGCCTCTTGGTCGGTCAATTGATCCTTTCCGGTCAAAGCGGTTAAAGAAACCGAGGCTTGGGCGGCTGAGCTGAGGTTAATTAGCCTTGAATTTGATCCGGACTCCAACAGAGGAAGGAGTTCACGGGTGAGTAGATAGGGAGCGAGGTAGTTGACTACAAAACGAATATCGAGTCCATTGGTATTCAAAGGAGAGTTGGTTTTGAAAATACCCGCATTGTTGATCAATACATCGAGCTTTTGCTGTTCGTTTCTGATTTGCTCAGCCATCTTCAGGACACTTTCTAAATCGCCAAAATCAGCCCGATAGGCAAAGACTTCGGTGTTGCCGGAGATCGACTTTATTTCAGATAAAGTAGTGGCGAGTTTTTCTGGATTTCGTCCGTGCAGGAGTACGCGGTGCTGCTGTTTGGCGAGTTCGGTAGCGGCAATTTTGCCAATGCCGTCGGTACTTCCAGTGATAAGAATCGTCTTCATAAAAGCTAACTATAAAAAGTATAGTGTCAAAAGTAGTACACTCTGTTCCAGCAGGCAATAACGGTCAAATTGGATAGTGGTCCTTTTTCTTCATTTGATAGTCTTCTCAGAAGGCCGTAACTTTTATACAGCCTAGCCCCAATGAAATTCTTAATTGATGAAAATTCTGCTGACCGGAGCCAACGGGTATATAGGGATGCGGCTGTTGCCACAGCTGCTGGATATGGGGCATCAGGTGGTTTGCGCGGTACGGGACGAAAAGCGCCTGTCCATTGATCGGGAAACCCGCGAACGGGTAGAGGTGATTGAAATTGACTTTTTAAAAGAGGTTCAAGACCAGCTTTTACCCGAAGACATCGAAGCCGCCTATTTTTTGATCCACTCCATGAGTTCCAGTACCCAGCACTTTGATGAGCTGGAAGCCCAGGCTGCCCGAAATTTCAATGCCTACCTCCAATCCACCCAGGTGAAGCAGGTGATCTACCTCAGCGGTATTGTCAATGACGAGCAGTTGTCCAAACACCTCAGTTCCCGAAAAAAAGTCGAAGACATCCTCTATCAGGGACCATTTAGCCTGACGGTCCTTCGTGCCGGTATCATTGTGGGATCAGGCAGTTCTTCTTTTGAAATCATTCGGGATCTCTGCGAAAAGCTCCCCATTATGATTACCCCAAAGTGGGTCTTGACCAAATCCCAACCGATCGCTATTCGCAACGTCATCGCGTTTTTAATCGGGGTATTGGGCCGGGAAGACACTTACAACGACTCTTTTGATATCGCCGGACCGGATGTGCTCACCTACAAAGAAATGCTGCACCAGTATGCCGAGGTCAGGGGATTCAAAAATTGGATTTATACCGTCCCTGTTATGACCCCAAAGCTTTCGTCCTACTGGCTGTACTTCGTGACCTCCACCACCTATAAACTTGCTTTGAATTTGGTGGACAGCATGAAGATTGAGGTAGTCGCCAAGGATCAGCGACTCCAGGATTTATTGGGTATAAAGCCTTACAGCTACAAGGAAGCGATCGAAATGGCCTTTCGTAAAATCGCGCAAAATATGGTGGTGAGCAGTTGGAAAGACAGTATGGTCAGCGGTCGTTTCAACAAGAGCCTTTCCAAATACATTCAGGTGCCTCAGTACGGTGTGCTCAAGGATATTCAAACCCGAAAAATTGAAAATGTGCCCGCCACACTAGACAACATTTGGAGTATAGGGGGCGAAACCGGATGGTACTACGGCAATTGGCTGTGGAAAATCAGGGGTTATATCGATAAGCTTTACGGAGGTCCTGGATTGCGAAGGGGTCGAACTAATCCCGATAAGATTTACCCCGGAGATGCGTTGGATTTTTGGCGTGTTCTTCTGGCAGATAAAAAGAAAAAAAGACTGCTCCTCTTCGCAGAGATGCAATTGCCCGGGGAGGCTTGGTTAGAGTTCCGCATCGATGAGCACAATGTGCTTCACCAAACCGCCACCTTTCGACCTAAAGGCTTGCGCGGAAGACTCTACTGGTACAGTGTTTTGCCTTTCCACTTTTTCATTTTCGGTGGGATGATTGACAATATCGTAAAGACCAAAAAGGCCTAAGGGGATTTTCCTTTGTACATCTCTGCCCGGCGCATGGGCATCCGATCGATGAGCTCAAATAACTCCGGGGGTTTTACGATTCTTTCTTTCCGCAATTTTACTCCCCCGTCCAGGCCGATTAAAACGACCTCGAATGGAGCATCTGATTTTTTATAGCGCTTATACAAGTCCCCATTGGAAACAGCGGACGACTTTTTTATGCCCTTTTTGACTTGGGAGGAGTTGATCTGGTAGACGACAATTTTTCGCTCTTTTAGAGCTTTTTCAGCCTGCTGGAAAAGTTGGAGTTGTTGTTTTAGGGTGTCTGAATCTAAGGAATCGCTGATGAGTAGAACGATTCGGTCTTCCCAACGGTGTTTTCGCAAGTCCTGGGCTTGTGCTGTGAAGATGGTGAAAAAGAGCAGAATGGAGAATAGTTTACCAGCCATTTTGGAAGTATATAAATCCAAAGACCAAAGCAATGACAACAAGGAGGATCAGCACGCCTGTCTTTGTGTTTATACCGCTTGCGAGGTCAGCGATGAATTCTATGAGCTGCTCCATATTCTTAAAGTTAGCGAATTATCGAACTAGTTTCTGTAAGAGGCCCAGTTTTCATCCTCAACCCGGTAATACTTTTCGGGTACTTCTTCGCTCTTTTTTCTATACCACTCGAGAAGTTCCTTGTCATAAGACATACTTCCTTCAATATAGCTGATCGAACGGTCTTTTTTGTTCACCAACACAACGATAGGCTCATCCAAAGAGACGACTCGCCAGGTCCTTTTTAAATAGCCCTTCCTGGGTTTTTCGGCATCCAAATCATAGATGTAGTAGATGTTGGGGTGTCGAGGCCCCTTAGGAAAGTCCATGTTGTAGGTTAAATGCACCACTATCCCTTGAGAAATCTCGTACTCGTCCAAATCTATTTCGGTTGATTCTTTTTTTCGATTGCAAGAAATTACAAGCAGAAACCCAAGTCCTAGGAGAAGTGTAAGTCGTTTGGTCATCCAATGTAATTTAATAAAAAAACCCCGCTCAAGGCGGGGTTGAAATTGGATGAATAAGACTACAGTTTAAATACTGCCCCTACATTAATACTGCTTCCTGCGTTGGTGTTTACAAAGCCTTCTTCAGACTCGTCTACCACGTTGGTCAACCCCAAAATACCCTGGGTATCTATGAGGATGCTGAAATTATCTGACACCTCAATTTTGTAGCCAATTCCATAGGTAAAGGCCAGTTGGAAGGATTGGATGAAATCATTTAGATCATTCCCATCAACTTTAGCAGAGGCTAAAACACTTGGACTAACACCAAAGTTCAGATTCCATTTACGGGTGCTTCCGAAGTGCCAGTTGGCATTGATCGGTACAAAAATGTAATTGAGTTCCAGGTTGTTTCCAAATTGTCGGGTTCCCATTTGCATATAGGAAGCTCCGGTGCGTAAACTCCAACGGTCGTTAAAGAAAAAGTCAAGCACAGCACCAAACTGTAAACCGTTTTGGTACGATTGCCCTTCTACGTTATCTCCATTCAAAAAGGCGGTAGCATAGCCAATATTGGGTGCGAGTTCGATGTCGCCGCGTTCACGGACCTGAGCCAGGGCTACACTGCTAACAGAGATTAGGATGAGAAGGAGAAAAATTTTGATTTTCATGTCGGTTTTGATTTAATGAAATGGTGAATAAATGAAAGGATAAAAGATAGCCATAAAAAAAGAGGAAGCCCTTTGTTTTTGGGAAGTTTCCTCTCTTTTTAATACAGAAAAATGTATCTCTTTAAAAGGCAGGAAGTTGGAATTGTTAATTCTGTGCAGGGACGTTTTTGAACTAAGCACGGGTTATAAAACCTGAGAACCGATCGACCAGAAAACATAGCTCAAATACAACCAAAGGAGGCTGAAAATAATATGGATACTGGTTTCGAAGGTTTTGCCTTTCCATAATTCTGCGGAGTACCCGAAAAATTGAATCAGAAGCCTAATAGACCAAAAAATAGCGAAGCCTAGTGCAATGGTTTGACCTAGTCGAGTGTTGATGAGTTCTTTGCTCGAAGTAAAACACAAAAGACCCATCAGAAATACCGTCAATGCAATAAAGAAGGTATGAACAATCATCATTTGACGGTTGATGAGGCTCAAAGATTGCAATTCTGTTTTCCAATTAAAATAACGGGGAAAGGCCACATGAGCAAGTGCAAGTACACAAAGTAAGAGGCCTATTATTTTAAGGTGAATCTCCATGCTTTTTTAATTTAAATACCGATACAAAGGGGGTGTGTTTTTGTTCTTCCTGTATGGTCCATTGGGCAAGGCGGAACTGTTTGAGCCAATTGGATTTTGAATAAAAATGCATAAAACCCAAGGTGTAAGCCAAGAAATTGGGAAGATCTCTTAGATGTTCCATAATAAGCAGTTGCCCTTCTTTTTTTGTTATTCTGTGGAGTTCTTTAAGGAAGCTTAATCGCTCATTTTCATTCCGAATTTCATGAACCGAAAAAACTGCGATTACGGTGTCAAAGTGATCGTCTTTGTAGGGTAGAGCAGTTGTTTGGACTCTTTGGGTATTCGGGTCAGGCGGGTAGGCCTTTC
>CAZLGZ010000099.1:9022-9711 GCA_964558965.1 uncultured Flavobacteriaceae bacterium | reverse complement strand
TGCGACGCCATATTCTAACTTCTAATTTCTTTATTGATTAGGCTTCCTCTGTATTTCGGACTTTGACTTGGTAGAACACGTTTGGTTGTGTTCCAACATGCTCCAACAAGTGGTACATTCTGTCGTCTTTCTTCAGTTTAGAAACCTCGCTATGCTCATCATTGATGTCTCCAAAGACAATGGCTCCGGTGCCACAAGCCGCTGAACAAGCGGTTTGGAACTCCTCGTCCTTCACTTCTCTTCCATCACGCTTGGCATCCAAAATAGACTTCTGAGTCATTTGGATACACCAAGAACATTTTTCCATTACACCACGTGAACGAACGTTTACGTCTGGGTTCAAGACCATCTTACCGAGGTCGTTGTTCATGTGGTAATCGAACTCATCGTTGTTGTTGTACAAGAACCAGTTGAAACGGCGAACCTTGTACGGACAGTTGTTTGCACAGTAACGGGTACCCACACAACGGTTGTAAGCCATGTGGTTGTGACCCTGGCGGCTGTGCGCGGTAGCAGCAACTGGACAAACCGTCTCACAAGGAGCGTGGTTACAGTGCTGACACATCACAGGTTGGAAGGCTACTTGCGGATTGGCAGAATGATCTTCCATCTTTCCAAAACCTTTCAAGCTTCCGTCTTCTCCTAGCAGACCACTGATTTCGTCTTTGTACTCGTCATCCCCAGCAAGG